>JALTFO010000223.1 GCA_027007005.1 Candidatus Bipolaricaulota bacterium
AAACCAAGTGGTACCCTGTATCATAAACAGCATGACTCGTCCGTCGTAGCGCCATGACTCAAGTCTAAGCTTCATCTCCCATTACGCCAACAAGCCTTAGCTTACAGATGGACATCGAGTCCATCTGTAAGCTCACGAATTCATCCCCGCCTACAAGGCGGGGCACTCTTCCTGGTTCTCGTAGAACGGAAAGCTCTGGTGGATATTTTCTGTGCATATGATTATAATACGTTATTCAGTGTTGCTTGCGCAATTGCGGATGCAAGGCGAGTGGTTGTCCACACTTAAATTCGCGGTTACGATGGCTGCAAGGCTAATCATTACGGAGGAGAGGCATATGAAAGTTTGCATTACAGCTAAAGGAGAAGGATTGACCGCAGAGGTCGATCCAACGTTTGGAAGAGCGGCATACTTCGTGTTTGTCAATACAGACACGCAAGAGGTGGAATCGGTAGCAAACGCTCCCGGCGCGCACGGAGCGGGAGTGCAGGCAGCGCAGACCGTCGCTGAAAAAGGGGCAACGGTTGTTATCACCGGAAGCGTCGGCCCGAATGCATATCAGGGATTAGCCGCTGCCGAGATTGAGATCTACACCGGAGCGACGGGAACGGTCGAGCAGGCGCTTGCAAATTTCCAGACCGGTAAGCTAGCACGTTCTGGCGAAGCTACCGGTGTGCGCCACGGAGGCGGCAGAGGAATGGCGTGATCCTAGGCAAGAGGAACGCCGATCACTTAGCACAGGGAATAAGCAGTGAAAAAGGGGATTGGGAACTCGGAGTGAGGAACGCGGAACTCGGGGTTCGGAAGAAGTAACGCAAGACTCGGAACGCTGAGGGCTGATAGCGTCTTGAGGAAGAGTGAGCAGGCGAGAGGAAGAGGTTGTGCTCTACGAAATGAACAAGAAAGCATTACACGGGTTGTAATTATGAGAATAACAATTGCGAGCGGGAAAGGTGGTACGGGTAAAACTACAGTAGCAACGAATCTTGCGATCGCTATCTCGGACAAGTTCTCGGTGCAGTTCCTGGACTGCGATGTTGAGGAACCAAACGCGCACATCTTCCTGAAACCGCAGATTCATCGGACACGCTCGGTGGAGAAACTCCTGCCCGAGGTTGACAAAGAGCTGTGCACCCGCTGTGGCAAGTGCGCCAAGGCATGTGAGTTCAACGCGATTGCCATCATCGGGAAGAAGATTCTCGTGTACAACGACCTCTGCCACGGGTGTGGTCTGTGCAAGATGGTTTGCCCTGTGGAAGCAATTAGCGAGCATCCGCATGAACTGGGAGTGATCGAGACGGGCACAGCGCATGGGTTCCAATTTGCGCGGGGGCTGCTGAACGTCGGGGAGGCGATGTCCACGCCGATCATCCACGAGATGAAAGCGATGATCGATCCCCAGCGGCTGACGATCATCGACGCCCCGCCGGGAACAGGCTGCCCCACGATTGCCGCCATCAAGGGTGCAGATGTGGCAATTCTGGTGACAGAGCCCACCCCGTTCGGCCTGCACGATTTGCAGGCAGCCGTGGGCGTCGCCCGATCGGTCGATGTGCCAGTGTACGTTGTGATTAATCGCGATGGAATCGGAGACGATCGTGTTGAGCGCTACTGCGAACAAGAGAGAATCCCAGTAGCGATGAAGATCCCGTTCTCGCGTGAGATCGCGAAGCTCTACTCACAAGGAACAGCGCTTGTTGATGCACTCCCCGAGTGGAAGGGGCGGTTCAAGGCGCTTTATGAAGCGGTTCAAGGTGATACAACATGAAGAGCATCCTATTCCTTTCCGGAAAAGGTGGAACGGGGAAGACGTCGCTTGCTGGCGCGTTCGCTGTCCTCAGTAAGAACAAGGTTCTAGTGGATTGTGACGTGGATGCAGCAAATCTGCATCTTCTCCTTGACCCAAGAATAGAAGAAGAGGGAGAGTTTCAAGGTTCGAGTGAGGCAGTGAAGGATAACTCCAAGTGCATAAAGTGCGGCGAGTGCCGGCGTGTGTGCCGCTTCCACGCAATCGATGAACAGTTCAACATCGATCCATACCTGTGTGAGGGATGCGGAGCATGTGTCTACGTCTGTCCAACTGACGCAATCACACTTCGCCCACGGGTATCAGGCCAGTGGTACACTGCAACAAGCCGCCTCGGGCCTCTAGCCAGCGCCGAGTTGTATCCCGGCGAGGAGACATCCGGAAAGCTCGTCACCCTAGTCAAACAGAAGGCGCACACCCTGGCTAATGAGGTACAAGCGGAACGGCTCGTCATAGATGGTTCGCCCGGAATCGGCTGCCCGGTGATTGCCTCGGCGACCGGCGCCAGTGCGGTGATCCTCGTGACTGAACCGAGCCTGTCTGGGTTGCATGATCTGGAACGGATATTGAGCGTTGTCACTCACTTTCGCATCCCCGCCTACCTAGTGGTGAACAAGTTCGACCTGAATGAGAAGATGACAGAACAGGTAGAAGCGTTCGCCGCGGAGAAGGGCTTGAAGGTGATCGGACGTATCCCCTACGACGCCGATGTTCCACGGCGGATGATCGAGGGAAAGAGCGTGGTCGAGGATGAACATAGCCCGGCTGGAGTAGCAATGCGCAAGATTTATGCTCGCTTCCAAGAGGAGCTTCGATGATTGACCATTGGTAACAAGAACCTTTAAAGGAGGTTGCTATGCCAAGAGGAGACGGAACAGGGCCAGCGGGAGCTGGAGCAGGAACTGGAATGGGCCGTGGCCGCGGTGGCCAGGGACAGGGACGAATGGGAGGAAACAAAGCTGGTGCTGGACCATCAGGGTATTGCGTTTGCCCAAAGTGTGGCGAGCGCGTGCCTCATCGAGTGGGAACGCCATGCTACGAAATGAAGTGCCCAAAGTGTGGGGCAAAGATGGCCCGTGAATAGGAACAGAATAGGTAGTGGGGTTGGATCTGTATTTTCCGCAATTTGGAGGCACAAACTGTGCATGTATTACACATGCTAAGGCAAGGATTCCAATCAGAGAGTGAAACGAGAATCCTAAAAATAAAGGTCTGACCCCACAAAAGAGAATGAAAGTCTATCTGGATTGTTTCCCATGCTTTATGCGTCAAGCGCTCGATGCAGCGCGCATGGCGACCGATGACACAACCGTGCAAAGGCAGGTACTCGATCGGGTGGCAAAGACTCTCCCCACTGTTCCATTGGAGTCTACTCCAATAGACATGGGACAGATTGTTCACCGGATTGTACGAGAGGTAACAGGAATCGCTGATCCCTATGCAAGGGTGAAGGAGGAGTCAAACGACCTCGGCCTCAAGCTCTATCCTACGCTGAAGGCCCAAGTGCAAAGGTCGAGAGATCCTCTACTTACGGCGCTCAAAATTGCGGGGGCGGGGAACATCATCGACTTCGGACCCAAGATGACGGTTGATGCCAACGACTCCATCGAGCAGATAGTAAATGACTCGTTTGCTCAGGTCTTGCATCAAGTCATCGATCCAGCGCAGTACCATTCATTCCAAGACAAGCTAGTTGAAGTAAATAATATTCTTTACTTGGGCGATAACGCCGGGGAAATCGTGTGCGACAAGCTCCTGATCGAGGAACTTGTGCAACACGGGAAGAAAGTCATATTTGTTACCCGGGGTGCGCCGACGATCAACGATATTACCCTAGCCGACGCACATTACGTTGGATTGGACAGGGTAGCTAGCGTAATGACTAATGGGTCTGATGCCCCTGGCACTCGGCTTTCCGATTGCTCGCCAGAATTCACGCAGGCGTTCCAATCTGCGGGGCTAATCATTTCTAAAGGGCAGGGTAACTTCGAAGGGCTATCTGATGTTCCTGCCCCGATCTTCTTCCTGTTCAAGGTGAAATGTCCGGTGATCGCCCGGGAGACGCGAGCAGAAATTGGAGCGGTGGTGTTAAGAGAACAAGTAATGGAGGAGGCAGCCAAATGATGGAAGGGAACATAAGAACAATCCTCTCCGAACTTCCGGAGGGTGTGACCCTCGTAGCTGCGGCAAAGACACGAACGCCAGATGAAGTTCGACGAGCTGTTGATGCCGGGGCACAGATCATCGGAGAGAACTACGTACAGGAAGCAGAGGATGCATTTGCTGCTCTTGGCCGGATTGCAAAGTGGCACTTTATCGGGCACCTGCAGAAGAACAAGGTGAAAAAGGCGGTGCCCATCTTCGACATGATCGAAACCGTTGATTCGCTCCGGCTCGGGGAGCTGATAGATCGCGAATGCGCAAAGCTGGAAAGGGTAATGCCCATTCTTGTGGAAGTAAATTCCGGGCGTGAACCACAAAAGTCTGGTGTCCTGCCCGAAGATGCGGAATCCTTGCTGCATGAGCTCGCCCGGCTCGACCACGTCCGAGTACAGGGACTGATGACGATGGGGCCGCGGTTCGGTGATCCAGAGCTAGCTCGCCCCTATTTCCAAGAGACGAAGCGTCTGTTCGATCAACTAAGTAAGTTGGGCATTGAAAATACCGAGATGCGCTACCTATCAATGGGGATGAGCAACACCTACAAGATCGCTATCGAGGAAGGCGCAAACATGGTTCGTATCGGGACGAAAATCTTCGGGGAGAGAGATTACAGTTAATGTATTAATAAGCCTGTTAAAGGAGATATAATGGGAATCATCTATGGTCCTGTTCCATCACGCCGGTTGGGGATGTCACTTGGGATCGATCCAATTCCACGCCTAATTTGTACGTTTGACTGCGTCTACTGCCAGCTTGGGAAGAAGCGATTCAAGGTGCGGGGTCCTGAAGAGGTGAAAGAGCCTTTTCCCACCCCAGATGAAATCGCAGACGAGGTAAAGACAGCACTGCAGAAATACGAACACATCGATTATATCACGTTTTCTGGCTCGGGCGAACCGACACTCAATCCAAAGCTCGGGGAGGCGGTGGAGAAGATCCGCTCGTTCACACAAATTCCGATCGCCCTTATCACCAATTCCTCACTGCTCACCCGGCCGGACGTGTTCGATGCCGCAGCGAGCTGCGACCTCGTTTTGCCCACGCTTGACGCCGGCGATCGGGATACTTTTGTTCGCATCAACCGGCCAGCTCTTGGCTTTGAGATCGACGAGATCGCAGATGCGATAGGAAAGCTTGCGCGCGTTGTGCCGATCTGGCTTGAGGTGATGCTCCTTGAGTCGGAGAAGTATGGATCCAATGTAACGCAAGAGGCGATCGCTAGGATTATTGAGAAGATAGGCATGATTCGACCGCATGAGGTGAACTTGAACACCTGCGTGCGTCCACCAGAGGAACCGGTCAATCCCATTTCCGAAGAAAAGCTAGATGAAATCCGCGTTCGCATGGAGGCAGCTCTTCCCGGGACCCCAATCGTTGTTGTGCCAAAGCGGACGAAGTCACAGTCGAAGCTCCTGCGCGAGGAGGAGATCTCAGCAGAGATCCTCCGTATCCTCGCGGTGCGCCCGTGCACCACAACTGACCTCACCGATTCACTGGGGATTAACCCAGCAGAGGTAGGAAAGTACCTGGCTCGCCTTGCCGAATCCGGTAAGATCGAGCGACGTGTGCACAAAGGCAGGCTCTACTACGCGGTAAGCAAGGATTAGACCGTCGAACTTGCGGGTGTCTACAACAAAAAAGGCGGTTGCCCGCATTGAGAGCTTCCCGCTTTGCTTAAGAACAATTTGCGGTTTGAAGGAAGTTCTGATGCTTAATTGTTGGTCGCACGGTACGGACACCTGCTGCCGATCACAAGACTGGAAGTGAAGGAGAAGTCACCACGAACAACTCTAAAAACGTAGCACAAGATATTACGCCCGAGAGGATTCGAACCTCCGACCTTCGCATCCGGAGTGCGACGCTCTGATCCACTGAGCTACGGGCGCAGAAACTGGCGGAGGGGGCGAGATTCGAACTCGCGGACGAGCTATGAACCCGTCGACGGTTTAGCAAACCGTTGTCTTGGACCTCTTGACTACCCCTCCGGATTCCCAGATTCTACGATGCACGTCGCAATTGGTCAACCTAGAATGCTTCGCGACGATTCGTAAAGTTCACGCAGTTCGTGGGGTTCACAGAGCCTAACGTGGCAGACAAGCTGCACACGCTCGTATACTGGTGGTGAGGGAAAACAAGACAGGACGGTCGGTGGCTGGCCCCGTATACTTGGGTGAGGACCCTTTGAGGTTGGCTCGTGCACACGCTTGTGGGTCTTTACTGACGCCACATACTGTAACAAGACACAACCTGCGGGGCCGTGCCAC
>JALTFO010000224.1 GCA_027007005.1 Candidatus Bipolaricaulota bacterium
AAAGAAACGGGACCTACTCAAGAAGAGCTTCAAGAAGAGGATTTGCCTACTGAAATTAGCCTGGTGAAGCCACTCCCTCAGGTTGAGCCCGGGGGCACCGCCGAACTTAAGATAAGGACACACCCCGGAGCGATTTGTTCCATTGCCGTTTGTTACGAATCCGGCCTTAGTAATGCGACAGGATTAACCCAGCACAGCCCTCAGAAAGTGGATCAAAACGGAGAGTGTTCGTGGCAGTGGAAAGTTGGAGGTAACACGAAACCTGGCGAGTGGCCTATTGTGGTGATAGCTTACCTGGATGGAGAGACGTATACGCTCAAGACGAGCATCAAAGTGGAATGAGTTCAGCGCATTTGTGTAAACGTTTGAAAATCTAAGAAGAGCGCCTCGCAGTCGAAAATGTAACTGTGTCAGTAATATTCTCAATCTCCAATATCAGCTCCGCCAAATGATGTCTGCGGATTCACGGAGATCTCGGACCGAGACTTATGTCAGCCAGCAGATGATCTTATGAAAACAACGCTGCGCCTTGGCCTGGACTAGATTCAGAACAGCGCAAGGTTAGCACCGTAGATCTTGTAGGTTCCAAGAGAGGTGTCTCCTATACAATCCATCTACATGTAGAAGTAATTAGTACCTGAACTTGTCAACTCTCTTGCTCTGAATATGGTATAATGATCCGAGGTGATCAGAATGAGAAAGACGTTTCTGGTTCTTTGCATTGTCGCCCTTGCACTTCTTGGATTCAGTGCCCTGCCAAGAATGACTGTAACAGCCGACTCTGATTTTGCGATTGGAAATCTATCAAAGATTGCAGAAGAGTTAGGGGTTGAGCCAGAAGAGACTGGCAAGTATAGCTTGGCTAGTATCTTGGAGGCTCTTTATGCGAGCGTTGAAACCACTAACAAACAGACATCTGATTTGGGAACAGCCATTACCAAATTGAGCAGTTCTATCTCCACTCTTCAAGTAGAGATCAACAACCTCAAACAGCAGTCCATGGGAGTAAGTTTAGATCAGCTAAATAAACTCGCTGATTGGACAGAAGCACAAGTGAATAGTATCTGGGATACATGCAATAGCTTCAATCGCCTTAATGTTGAACGCCGTCTACTGCAGTTAGAAAGCCAGTTGCGTGAACATTCGGGAAGCTATCTTGATACCCGGTTGCAGCAGATAGAGTCACGCATACAGAAGATAGAATGGACACTACAAGGGAGGAATTCTAATAGCAATGATTATCGTCTACAACAGATAGAATCCCGTATACAACAAATGGAATGGACACTGAATGACTTGCAGAATCAGGTCAACAATCTGCGTCAGTAAAGAGTACATCATTGAACTCTCAGAGAGTGTAAACAGGATAGTAATCCAATACTTAGGGTTTCATTGCTTAAGAAAGCTCTGCGACCATTTTGATGTTGGAGCCTGGGCACGGAGTACCTCTAGGGGTTCTTCTGCTGCTCACCTTTCCATCGAATGCTCAGCCGTTTTCTCAGCAAACTCACTGCTTTGCCACAGCGCACTCACAGGCAACGCATATAGGTTTGAGCCGAAAGGAATAGATTGATCGCCGTATAGAGGACGATCCCGCGCAGGAAGCGATCACCAAACAAGTCGCTGAGGTACCTCATGCCTTTGAAGTCACTACTCGTGACCGCTGATGAGGGATTAACGTCTATTGCCACAACCTCACCGACTGGGTTCTCCAACTTCTGTCGCACGTCGGGAAGGCTGAGATTCGTTACTGCATAGGAAGATTAGCTATCTTCGTCGTATGGTAG
>JALTFO010000225.1 GCA_027007005.1 Candidatus Bipolaricaulota bacterium
AAGGTAAAGGAATTTCGCGACACTGGCTACGCGGGCGCATCTGACACCAGCAAGAGTCTTCTAAACTGGTGGTTTCTTGAGCCGCACTTGTTGCCGGGGAAGGATACAATCCTCGGCAGTTTCCAGTATTACTTCGCTCAGCGAGAGGCGCTGGAAACGGTTATCTACCTCTACGATGTGGTGGGGGCGAAGGACAAGTACGACCTTATGCGGTTTGACTCCAGCGGTGTGGTATCGGCTAGTATGTTTGATGAAACTTGGCGGCGTTATGTGATCAAGATGGCTACGGGTTCAGGAAAAACCAAGGTGATGAGTTTGGCGTTGGCATGGAGTTTCTTTCATAAACTCTACGAGCCTGATTCTCAATTGTCGCGCAATTTCCTAGTTATCACGCCGAACATTATCGTGCTGGATAGGATCTATCACGATTTCGCTGGGCTGCGCGTTTTCTTTGAAGACCCGGTATTACCAGACAACGGCTATGATGGACGCAACTGGCGAAATGACTTTCAACTGACCCTGCACAAGCAGGACAACGTAAACATCACCCGGCCCACTGGGAATATCTTTCTAACCAATATTCATCGCGTCTATGCGGGCGAGGATATCCCACCATCGCCGGATGATGACAACACCATGGATTACTTTCTGGGCAAGCGACCTACCGGTTCGACAACTGACTCCAAGGTCGATTTAGGCATGATCGTGCGCGACATCGAGGAGTTGATGGTGATCAACGACGAGGCACACCATATCCACGACGCAAGGCTTGCCTGGTTCCAGTCAATACAGGATATTCACAATCGCTTGCTGCAGAAAGGCGGTGCCCTATCGCTGCAGATGGATGTCACTGCCACGCCCAAGCACAACAACGGCGCCATATTCGTGCAAACGGTGGCCGACTACCCATTGGTGGAGGCGATTTCGCAGAATGTGGTCAAGCATCCTGTTCTGCCAGACGCTGCCAGCCGCGCCAAATTAACCGAGAGACAGAGCGCCAAGTACACAGAAAAATACGCCGATTATCTCCACCTAGGAGTGCTCGAATGGCGCAAGGCGTATGAAGAGCACATCAAAGTCGGCAAGAAAGCAATCTTGTTCGTTATGACCGATGACACCAAGAACTGCGATGAGGTAGCAGAATACCTGGAGGGGCGCTACGCGGATTTGAAGGACGCTGTGCTGGTGATCCACACCAAGAATAACGGAGAGGTTTCCGAGGCTTCTTCCGGTAAGGCAAAGGAGGAGCTGGAGAGGCTGCGTAGACTCTCCAATAAGATTGATTCAATGGAGAGCCCCTATAAGGTAATTGTGTCGGTGCTAATGCTCAAGGAGGGGTGGGACGTGCGCAATGTAACCACCATTGTGGGTCTGCGTGCCTATTCGGCCAAGAGCAACATCCTGCCAGAGCAGACCCTGGGCAGGGGCCTGCGTAAGATGTATCCCGGCGGATTGGAAGAGTATGTCAGCGTCGTGGGCACCGATGCCTTTATGGAGTTTGTTGAATCCATCCAGGCTGAAGGCGTAGAGCTGGAGCGCAAGGCCATGGGTGAAGGGACCAAGCCCAAGACGCCACTAGTAGTCGAGGTCGATAAAGAGAATCCCGACAAGAACATCGACGCGTTGGATATTGAGATTCCGGTGTTGACGCCTCGGGTCTATCGGGAATACAAGAACCTAGCTGACTTGGATACCAACGCCATGACGTTTCAGCCGGTAATTTACCAGAATTTCAGCGAAGAAGAACAGCGCGAGATTGTGTTCAAGGACATAACAAATGGGGAAG
>JALTFO010000226.1 GCA_027007005.1 Candidatus Bipolaricaulota bacterium
CAAGAAGAAAGGCGAACAAGAAGAAGAAAACCGCGCTGATAATAAGATTGGTGCGGCACTTTGGATGGAACCCAGGACGGGTGATGCGAGAGGTCCTCGAGTGGATCGAGGTGCTCATCGTCGCCGGAGGGCTCGCCTTTCTTGTAATGACCTACGTCACCGTGCGCATGCACGTGCCGACTGGGTCGATGATTCCCACGATCGATCCGAAGGATTCATTCTTTGTAGACGAGATCTCGTATCATTTCCGAAGCGCTAAGCCGGGGGACATCGTTGTCTTCTGGCACACTGACTCTGTACTGATCAAGGATGTGAAATCTGGATCCGTCGCTGAGAATGCACGCCTAGCGCCGGGAGAGCGGCTGATCTACATCAACCGCGAGCCGGTCTTCTCCGCTGCGGGAGCAGATCAGATAATCGCTTCCCTTCCTGTGGGGACGATGGTTGTCCTCAGCCTGGTCAACGCACCACAGCTTGACCTGGGGACGAAACAGAGCGGGATGAACAGCCTTACTGACTTTGGCATCACCCTGCGTGAGAAGCGGGTCCGCTACGTCAAGCGACTGATCGCTGTTGGTGGGCAGACCGTACAGGTGAAGGATGGAAGCGTCTACGTTGACGGGAAGAAGCTCACTGGGCCTAGATTTGATCGCCACTACACGTCGGGCGACCCGCGTATGCTCTACGGTATGACTCCCACGCTCGTTCCCGAGGGACACTGGTTCGTCATGGGCGACAACTCGGCAAACTCATGGGACTCGCGCTACTGGGGATTCGTCGACGCGAGAGACTTCATTGGTGAGCCGTACCTGCGAGTGTGGCCGATCAACCGTTTCGGTCCGATGAACGGATACTTCTGAGAGGAGATACTCATTGGCCGTAGCGCCGAAGAAAGTGGCCACTTGCCTTGCCTTCAGTTCCTGCCGGCTTCTAGCCGATCGAGGCGTGCGTTTGTTACGACCCTCTCCTGATCCAGGCGGAGCAGGATGACCATCATCTGATCTTGTCCCTGTATCAAGCGGTCATAATCCCTCTTATATTCTTCTCTTGTTAGCATCTTGCCTATGGCATCGTGGTTCTCTACTACCTTGGTGATCAGCCGAGAGATCTTCCCTCCGTTCTCCTCGATCATCTCACTGTTCACATCGATCTTCTTGCCATTTGCCTCAATCGCGGATCTATTTGCATCGATCTTCTTGCTGTTGGCTTCTATCTTTGCGCCATTGGATTCGATCATCCTGCGGTTAGCGTCGATCTTCTCTCCGTTCGCTTCGATCATCTTGCGGTTAGCGTCGATCTTCTCTCCGTTGGCTTCGATCATCTTGCGGTTAGCGTCGATTCTCTTTGCGTTTGACTCGATCTTCTTGCCATTGGATTCGATCTTGCTGGCATTGCCATCGATCCTTTCCAAGAGTTCCTGCTTCAGCAGGTCAAGATCACTCTTTGTTGCAAATTCATCGTCGCGTTGCGCTGTCATGTTTGTCCTCCACGGATACTTATAGCAGGATGTTGCGCTGGTGTCAAGCTTGAATTTAAGCTATAGATCTCCAGGGAGGACATCATGCCGAAGACAAGAAAGGAGCGCTTAGTCCGCGTGCAAGAGCTCTATGATTTCGACGAGAAACTTGCCGTACAGGCCCACAGAGACACGGAGACACCGGAATTACTACACGGGGACACGGAGACGCAGGGACACGGTGAACTGTATTTTCCCCGCATCTCCCCTTCCCCGAGTCACTCCCTCTCCCCCTCTACGCGTTTCCTCCTCGCAGGCTTCGATGAGG
>JALTFO010000227.1 GCA_027007005.1 Candidatus Bipolaricaulota bacterium
AAGTATTGACGTTGAAGTTCGACGCACCGATCGCGCATGCCTCTGCCATCGCCATCGGGGGAACCATCAAGCTGACCGTAAACAACACCACGGTTGAGATCACTGGCAGCTTCCCCGTGGGAACAACGGTCGATCTGAAGTGGGACCCGGCCACTGCCCACCTCATTTCAGGCGATTGGAACGATCGACCGCTTTACATAGCCAAGCAGTCCGAGGGAATAACGTTCAACATGCAGTTCACAGCCTCTTCCACAACAGTGACGACTAACACACCAATTCACTTCACTGCTCCTCTTACGCATGGGGTGAAAGAGTATACTTGGGACTTCGGAGATGGAACTATGGCGACCGGAGCAAGCGTCACCCACGCTTTCACCAACGCAGGGCAGTATTTGGTTGGTCTCCAGGAAACAGAAGCAAATGGCGAGATCCACCTGCGACAGCGGTTAATTTCTGTTCAAGCGGGTAGCAAATTGAATCACGTTAGCAACAATATCGCCCCCGCTGCCAATCCTGAGGGCCCGTATGGACCTTACCAGCTGGAGTTCGAGGATGAACAGTGGGTAAGCCAAGGGGACGACTCAGGCTATTGGGTTGACACTTACGGATATACTGTCAGCTTCGATGCGTCGGCATCCTATGCGCCTAATGGGAGGATCATCAAGTACCAGTGGGACTTTGGCGATGGACAGACAGCTACGACAAACACACCTTACGTGACTCACCACTATACGGAGATCACCAGTGATTACTATATGGAGCCAGCCAAGAATGGTAACCCGGAGGAGAACGGAGTTATACAGGTCCCTGTTACATTGACCGTAACAGATGACCAAAACAGGACCAGCACGTCCACTACGTACGTGGAGTTCATCAATCCAATGGAGTATGGATACTGAGCGGAACCTTAACCATAGGTGGGGACAATAAAACCCTGGCGGGCATCTGCCCTGCCAGGGTTGGTTTTCCAGGCCTATCTCTATTGGGAAACAGACTGCAGTTTGTTATTGGAGGTAACTCATAATGATCGTTCTCTATTTGCTGGGTACGTGTGGGAATGACAACGCCCATTCCTTCAGTGCGTCATAGGAAACGTCGGCTCGGCCCCCGGCGTCCTTGGTCTGCCATACTTCAAATTCGGTCATTCCGTATTCGAGTCCAATCTCGATTGTGGAATCGAAGTCAACCTGTGGGCCGCGGGTTTGAAAGGCGATTGGTGCGCCCAGTTCCTTCATCGTTGGATAGATGAGAGCGTCCCCCTCTACCAGCGGATCGGTCAGGCCGTGATTTGAAATGACGGCGCGCTCTCCGAATTGCGCTCTGAAGTCGCGCATCAGCTCGATCGTGAACTCTGCATCCGAGTACCATCCATTGTCCGTGGAGCTGAAGACATTGAACGGGAAGTCGATCGCCGTCAGCTTCCACACCTTGTAATCGTCCAACGCCCGTCTGATAGCCTTCTTGTATAAAGCATCGGTGAATCCCTTCGCTCGCAGGAGCGGATTTGAATCTCGGTTTAACGGTGCAATGAACGGTTCGGCGGTCAACGAGGCGGCCGTGCTGACGCACACCTCACGCAACAGATCGTTATGATCGTAACGAAGCGCAAGTTGCGCTAAGAGCGCGGCGAATCTGTCGCCGTATGCCTCCGTCCAGAAGAGCCCGATCTCGACACTGGGCCCACGGCTTGGCTGCACGGTTATCGGTCCACCTCCCAGTTCCTTGACATAAGAAGGAGCTACAGTGCCGCCGAATATCCGCAGTTTCGCGGAAATGGGGTGC
>JALTFO010000228.1 GCA_027007005.1 Candidatus Bipolaricaulota bacterium
CCTTGCCGCAGATGGCGTAACCCTCCTCGATCCAGCGGCTGGGACGATGACCTTCATTGCCAAGGCAGCGCAAGTAGCGGTGGATGAGTTTGTCGAAAAGTACGGGGAAGGGAGCCGCGAGAGTTTCTTGCACGATCACGTTCTGGAGAACTTCTACGCGTTCGAGTTGATGATGGCCCCATACGCTGTTGGGCACCTGAAAATGTCCTTCTTCCTGGAGGAGCTCGGCTACAAGCTAAAGCCTGAGGAACGCGTCAAGTTCTACCTCACGAACACACTGGAGATGGAAGAGCTGTCTGAGGCGAGGCTCCCTGGGCTCTCATCCCTCGCTCATGAATCGCACGAGGCGGGAAAGGTGAAACAGGAGACTCCAATCCTCGTCATCCTCGGGAATCCGCCGTATTCAGTCAGCTCAGGTAATAGGTCCGATTTCATCGAACGAGAAATGAACGTCTACAAGGAGGCAGTACATGGCGAGAGGAACCTGATGCCCCTCTCCGATGACTACGTGAAGTTCATTCGATTCGCCGAGTGGAAGATCGCGCAGGTGGGAGAAGGGGTGATCGGGATGATCACCAACCACTCCTACCTCGACAACCCAACGTTCCGTGGAATGCGCCAGCACCTGATGAACACGTTCGACGAGATCTACGTCCTCGATCTACACGGAAACTCGCTCAAGAAGGAGCGCTGTCCGGACGGCTCCAAGGACGAGAACGTGTTCGATATCCGTCAAGGTGTGGCGATCGCGTTCTTCATCAAGCGAAAATCTGGAAAAGCTGACACGTCCCAAGTTTCCCACGCCGAACTCTACGGCCTAAGGCAAAAGAAATATGACTGGCTTGATGTGCACGATTGGACTTCCAGCAATTGGCAGGAGATCAACCCACATTCCAGCTTCTATCTGTTTGTGCCGCGGGATGAGAAGGCGCTGGCACATTACGAAAGGTTCACTAAGGTCACCGACATCTTTCCAGTCAAGAGCACGGGTATCAAGACTCACCGCGACCACTTCGTGATCGATTTCAACAAGGAGAGCCTGAAACGCCGCATCCGCACGTTCCTCGATCCTAGCCTGCCCAATGATCTCGTCCGCGAGACGTTCAAGTTGAAGGACAACGGCGATTGGAAGTTGGCTGAAAAACGGAAGAAGATCCAAAAGGATAAAGACTGGGAGAAGAGGATTGTCCCCTGTCTCTACCGGCCGTTCGATGTCCGTTGGCTTTTCTACCACCCCGATGCAATTGATCGCAGACGCGAAGCGGTGATGCAGCACATGTCGCTTGACAATCTTGCGTTGATCCTCCCTCGACGTCTTGAAACAGAAAGCTTTACTCATGTGCTTTGTACTTCTACAACTATTACAAACCACACCTTATCTCTCAAAGAGTCGAATTATCTCTTTCCACTTTGGGTATATGATGAAGAAGACGAGAGGCTATTTCTCTCCCTAGAGCAGAACCATGCACGCAAACTCGTAAATCTCAGGGGAATGTTGCGAAAGTTGGCTATGAAATCTGTCAGTAAAGAGATGGGGTCAGAGGCAATCTTTCATTACATCTATGCCATTCTTTACTCCAATGTCTACCGCGAAAAATACACCGAATTCCTTCGCACTGACTTCCCCCGGATCCCGTTTACCAAGGACTCCGAGCTATTCGATGATCTTGCCGCGCTTGGCAAACGACTCGTCGATATTCACCTCCTCCGCTCCGACGAGCTCGACCCGCCGATCGCCAAGTTCGAGGGAGATGGCGATGGAATTCTCAAAACTGGCAAG
>JALTFO010000229.1 GCA_027007005.1 Candidatus Bipolaricaulota bacterium
CAGCAGGTTGATGGTGGGGGAGGGGCGCACCTGGGCGTGGATGACCTGGGGCTTGAGGTTGCGCCGCACCATCGGAGCCTGGAGCGTCAAAGGCTGGGGCAGCTTGGGGTCCTTGAGCGTCTCCCAGTGGAGGCGGTGGAAGTCGGGCGAGCCGGCGATCTCAAACGCCAGGTTCTCGACGCCCGATTGCAGGGCCGCCTTGTAGCGGGCGTAGGCGTCCGGGTCGGCGAAGACCTGCCGGAAAAGCGACTCGCCGTAAGCGGTGATGCTGTCCGCCGCCTCCTGGGCGCGGACGCCGTGGGTGAAAGGGAAGCGGAGGTGCCGTTCAAAGTACCACTCCAACCGCGCCTCCTCCTCCTCGCCGAACGGGTCGCTGATGGTGATGGGATACTGCTCGCCGTGGTCAAACACCAGAACGGCGTTCCCGCCGTCGCTCATCTGTTCACGAATGGTAATGTGGGTCATAAGGGTCTCCTTAGGTGTAAAGTTCAGTTCTCTCCGCGCCCTCGGCGTCTCTCGCGGTGAGCTGTGGCCTTAGATTTCTGAATCGGCGATGTTAAACTCCGCCTTGCTGTGTTTCACGATTTCTCTTATGAGTACACTGAGGTTGCCTGCCTCGGTGACCTCTTGCAGATATGTTAGCAATACCGGTATGTTGATGATTTCTTCTACACATTCCATATACCGCTTGACCACGGCTCGTACTGGATACTGTGTCCTGGCTTGCTCTGCGATGGCCTGTCTTATCTCGGTAACTCCCATATCAGTTTTCACCACAAACGTGATGGGGTATTTCTGCACCTTGTCGATGTCCAGGAAGTATTTCCTTACGTCCAGTGTCTCGGTTACTTGAAAGAACCGGCCAAGGGGACGCATCACAAAATCAATCCCTCCATCGTTAGCATTGGTGCGTCCGGTCTTGTAGAGTACCAGTCTTTCTTCTTCAATTTCGTCCATATTCCATCCCCAGAAGATAGACTGATCGCCGTAATAGGCCTTCAGAATTGCGAAGCTGATAATCTCAAAGAGCCGCGCGTCAACATTGGGACGCAGCAAGCCCATAATGAAATCCACCGCCTGCTCAGGGCTTTCCTCCGATGTTTGCTGCATTTTCGCACAGTCACGAATAAATGAGTTAAAGGACTCCTGTTTGGCATCTACGTAGGCATCGATTATTCTGAGTATCGCCTCTGCCAAATTGTACTCTTGTCCATCCATCTCAATCTTGAGCAAATGTTCGTTTATCCAATACCGATGCGTTTCCACATCGCGCAGCACGGGTTGGGTATCGGACATTGGGAAGTATCTTCTGAATTCCTGGTTGAGGCGATGATTGAGCGCGTGGTTCTGGAGTTTACTGCCGAAAGGTAGTTCCCTTTGTCGCTTGAAAAGGTCGGAAAACCTTGCGCCTTCCGCATCCTCGTAATCGCCGCTGAGGTGGAAACCTCGCCGCACATAGTCCTCGACCAGCACGTATAGGGCGTAGATATTTCCAAACGAGCCACGGGCCTTTGAACCACGAGCGGCTGAGACTGTTTTCACATTGAGGTATTGCAACAATTCACTTGTCTCGAATATGCGCTCAGACGCAGTGCCGAATTCTTCAGCTAAGATTTTCCTGATGACGGGTGTAAAACTGTGTTCTTTCATCTAGCTACCGGACAGTTTGATCAAAAGGGAGTTGACCGACAGACTCAATCCGAGTAAGGTAGAGTTGAAAACAACACCAACAAGGAGGGAATCATGTCGGTCAACAGACTCTATCATACTTGGTT
>JALTFO010000230.1 GCA_027007005.1 Candidatus Bipolaricaulota bacterium
CCACATGGCAGATGATCGGTCAACGCTTACGTAGAAGCAACTGTGCAGTGTTCTGATACGGGACAGTTTGCGCAATCTGGCTTTCGTGGATGACAGACCTCGCGTCCAAGGCGGATCAATTGTAGGTGCAGCCGTCGCATCAGATCCGGATCTTGTGGAAGGAGTTCGTTCATCCTTTTGTGCGGATCGTCCTTTTCTTCGACGAGCCCGAGCCGACGCGTGACGCGCTTGATGTGTGTGTCGACCGGGAAGTAGGGTTTTCCAAACGAGAAGAGCATCACGATCCCCGCTGTCTTCCTCCCCACACCGGGGAACGACAGCAGCCAGGACATCGCACGATCGAGCGGAAGATCAGCGAGGAACGAGATATCGAGCGATTTTCGTTCTTCCATGATCCGCTCCAGCACGTTCTTGATCCGCATCGACTTCTGATTGTGCAACCCGCCGATCTTGATCGCCTCGGCGATCTCCTCTGTGGGGGCGTCCTTCACCCCTTCGAAGGTTTTGAATCTCTCCATTAACGAGCGATACGCGCGGTCGCGGTTGGTGTCGTTCGTGTTCTGCGAGAGGATTGTTGTGACCAGTTCCACAAGAGGATCGCTCCTTGCGATCTCGATCTCGCCGTAGCGATCGAGCAGACGCTCGGCGATCCAGTCGATCTTTTCCTTGGGGTTCATGGCTAACAGGATAGGTGCGTAGCTGCTGTCGTTCAAGGGGCGATTGACCGGTCAGCCGCGAATTGATAAGCTTGGAGCGACTCAAGGAGTGTGGGTTATGTCTCTTGATCTGAGCAGTCTGCAGAAAGCGGTCAGTTCACTTGATCGCGCCCTCAGCGTGGCGGCGCCGGAGAGGCTCCAGGCGATGCCCGCTGATCAGCAAGAGGTCATGAAGGCGGGAGTGGTTCAAAACTTCGAGTTTACGTACGAGCTCTGTTGGAAGTTCATGAAGCGTTGGCTGGAGATGAATTTAAGCCCGATGATCGCAGATGGAGTGACGCGGCGAGAGCTGTTTCGTTTGGCGGCTGAAAACCGGCTGATCGAGGACGTCGATCAGTGGATGGGGTACCACGACGCGCGGTACAAGACGGCGCACATCTACGATCTGCAGATAGCACAGGAAGTGTACGAGACGGCGCGTGGCTTTGTGAAAGATGCCAAGAAATTCCTTCGTGCACTGGAAGATCGCAATGATTGATGTATCAGAAATCCACTTGAAAACGATCAAGGGAATTCTCGCTCAATGGGTGCCGGGCTGTGAAGTGCGCGCCTTCGGCTCCCGCGTTAGGGGGAGGGCCAAGAGCTACTCCGACCTCGATTTGGCAATCGTCTGCCAAAAGTCTGTCGACGCCGACCGTTTACGGCACCTGAGAGAAGCGTTTGAAGAATCGAGCCTTCCTTTTAGGGTGGATGTTCTTGACTGGAACGGAATTTCCGAATCATTCCGAAATGTGATTGAACAGAAGTATGAAGTGATTCAGAAACCAGCAAGCGCGAAGCCGAAATCCACGAAAAGCGGGGTGTTCGGGCATGACGAATGAGCCTGCGAGCTTCGATTTTAGCGCGTTAGTCAATGCAATCCGGCAGGCACATGAGTACATGGCTGCCCAGGCTGGCCGAGCCGTCAACATAAGCCTGACGCTCAGAAACTGGATGATAGGCTACTACATTCGAGAGTACGAACAAGATGGCGCGGACAGGGCTTACTATGGAAGTCGCGTCTTAGAACAGTTGAGCGATACATTACAGAAATCTCTCGACAGATG
>JALTFO010000231.1 GCA_027007005.1 Candidatus Bipolaricaulota bacterium
TTCTCAATGAGGAGGCTCCACAACGAGAGGAGATCGTGGCTGAAATCCGCAAGGCGACGATCGAGGGGAGGTTCATCCCCGTTCTTTGCGGGGCGGCGTTCAAGAACAAGGGCGTGCGGCGGCTCCTCGATGCCATCGTCGACTATCTTCCTTCTCCAGCTGACCTACCCCCGATAATCGGCGCATGCAAGAAGGAGAACGACAAGATCGTCCGCGAGGCGAGTGATGATGCGCCTCTTGCTGCGCTGGCGTTCAAGGTGCAGGCGGATAAGCACATGGGGAAGCTCACCTACGTGCGCGTTTATTCCGGGATCATGCGCGTTGGGGAGACAGTCTTGAACTCCACCCGGGACAAGAAGCAGCGCGTGGGGCGGCTGTTTGAGATGCACGCCAATCATCGCCGGGCAGTGGAGGATCTGCGCACTGGCGATGTCGCAGCGGTGGTCGGCCTCGCCGATACACGCACAGGAGATACGATCTGCAGTGTGGAGCACCCTATTGTCTTGGAGTCGATCGAGTTCCCGTCGCCAGTCATCGGCGTAGCAGTAGAGGCACAGACGCGTGAGGATCGAGACAAGCTGGCCAAGGCGCTCGCTCGTTTAGCAGAGGAGGACCCAACGTTCACCGTGCGTTCGGATGATGAGACGGGTGAGGTCGTCATCTCAGGGATGGGTGAGCTGCATCTGGAGATCATCCTCGATCGCCTGCGGCGAGAGTTCAACGTTGCGGTGAACTCCGGCCAGCCGCAGGTGGCATATCGCGAGACGATCTTGAGTGCGGTCGATTACGAGTATAAGCACGTAAAGCAAACAGGTGGCCGCGGGCAGTACGCGCATATGGTCTTCCGCATTCAGCCGAACAAGCCGGGAGCAGGATTCCAGTTTGAGGACGAGATCAAGGGAGGAAAGATCAGCCGCGAGTACCTGCGAGCGATCGAGAAGGGGATAATCGATGCAATGGCAGAAGGCCCATATGCGGGATTCCCAATGGTCGATCTTAAGGTGGTCGTTTACGACGGTTCGATGCACGAGGTGGATTCGTCCGAGGCCGCGTTTCGCACTTGTGGGATGATGGGCTTCCGCCAGGCGTGCAAGAAGGCAGGCATGTCGCTCCTTGAGCCGGTGATGAGCGTGGAAGTAACCGCCCCTGAGAGCTACACAGGAGCCGTGACGGGAAGCCTTGCCAGCAAGCGAGGGAAGATCATCTCCATGGACACAAAGGCAAACGCTGCCATCCTGCACGCGCATGTGCCCCTCTCCGAGATGTTCGGGTATGCCTCCGAGCTGCGCAATATCACAAGCGGGCGAGGAAGCTTCAGCATGCACTTTGAGCACTACGAAGCCGTCCCTTACGCGCTGGCAGAGGAGATCGTCGCTGCCCGCCGCGAGGAGAAGGGGTAAAGCAGTGATCAGTGAAGTGTGATGGGTATTGTAACGTGTGCAGCTCGTCTGCCACGTTGATATCGTAGCTCGCCCGCCACGTTGGCTGTCTTGCCCCACAAAGGAATCGAAGAGAACAAAGGCATCAAGAGCACAAGCACAACGTCGAGCACAGGGCCCGATGCTACAGAACCATTATCCGGTTTTCGTGTTCTTAGTGGTTACAAGAAGAATGCGGCACACGTTAAGTGCGCCGCATTATGTTAAGTGAAGTTATTTGCTGGTGCTAAACGACCACGACGTCTTGCGCCTGTGGACCTTTGTCGCTGCTAACAACTGTAAACTCTACCTTCTGTCCATCTTCCAACGTGCGGTAACCTTCGCCGCGGATTGCTCGGAAATGAACGAAAATGTCTTCACCCTGCTCACGCTCGATGAAGCCATAACCCTTACTGTCATTAAACCACTTGACGGTACCGGTTTCTCGATCTGCCATCTATACTCACCCCCGTACTGCAAATTCAATCGAGGCAGAACGTTTGAAGCCGACCATCAAGCCGCACTATAGGTGAAACGACTGCCACTATCAGTGCGCAGGATAGCACACTTGTCTTCTATTTTCAAGGACAGTCTGGTCTGGTAGGGGATCTCTCCGCTAGCGGGGTAGAAGATGAAGCCACACCATGTGATGGGCTTGGCGATACGAATCCAATCTCTCTGAGCTTGGTTCTGCGCCCCTTGGGGCGCTCACATGGAACGCCTCCTGATCCCCTGGCCACTTGTGGCAAGGTAGTTCATTATGACAAGTATCCGCTGAGTGCTATCCAGCCCATTCCCGCCAAAGCGGAATCACCTGTAGAGGTGCTGTTTAGCGTCGAGATCGAGTGACTACCTACGCTCCCGGGATCTCGGCGGTGCAGTGCGGGCAGCGTAGGGCATCGATCGGGATCTCGGTCTTGCAGTAGGGGCAGGTCTTCGTCGTCGGTGCTGCTGCGACCTTCGGTTTCTCCATCTTTGCCGCCGCCTTGACCACGAGAAACATGACGAAGCCAATGATTAGGAAGTTGATTAGCACGTTGATAAACGTTCCGTAGTAGATCGCCGCTGCTCCCGCATCGCGCGCCGCCTGCGCGGACGGATATGTCGTCCCAGACAGGTTTACGTACAGACTGGAGAAGTCAACGTTACCGACAGCTTTCCCAACGAGAGGCATAATGAGGTCGAACACAAACGACTTGACGAGCGCCCCGAACGCGGCGCCGATGATAAACGCCACCGCGATCTGCACCAGGTTCCCTTTCATGATAAAGTTGCGAAAATCATTCCACATCTGAACCACTCCTCCTTGTTTGATACACTGTTTTAGCACAATTCAGGTGGCATTGTCTACTTTTCACGCAAGTTCTGCGTCGATGCGCTTGCGCACGGTGTCGATATCGGCGGGCAGGTAGACCGGAGGGTTGGCGTAGCGCGATACTACACCCGATAACGCCTTTTGATGGTAGTCCACCTTGAAGTCTGTGAACTTGAGCCCGTGCGCCGTGGAGATGACGACGACGCGATCACTCCTCTTGATCGTCCCGCGCGCTACGAGCTTTTCCAGCACTGCCAAAGCAACGCCTGTCTGGGGACATGCGTAGAGGCCCGCGCGATCGGCGAGTGCGGCGGCATTCGCCAGCTCGTCTTCGCTTGCCTGTTCCACGATCCCGTCGAACGCGCGCAAAGCCTTCACCGCTCGCTCGTAGCTCACCGGGGATCCGATCTGGATCGCTGAGGCGAGTGTTGTGCGCGCCATGACAGTACGTTGCTCATCGAAGTTGGTTAGGAAGCTTTGATAGAGGGGATTGGCGTTTTCCGCTTGAGCGGCGACGATCCGCGGCAGGCGATCTATCAGCCCAAGCTCGTGCATCATCGTGAGACCCCGTCCTAGGGCGCTGATGTTCCCCAAGTTCCCCGCGGGGATGACGATCCAATCGGGCACCTCCCAGCCGAGCTGTTGCACGATTTCGATCCCCACAGTTTTCTGCCCCTCGATGCGCAGTGCGTTCATCGAGTTTGCCAGGTAGATACTCTTATCTTCCGTGATCTCCTGCACGATCTTCATGCACCCGTCGAAGTCGGTCTCCAGTCCGAGGACGATCGCTCCGTGGGCGATCGGTTGGGCGAGTTGCGCGGTGGAGATCTTCCCCCGCGGGAGGAAGATGATCGCCGGGATCCTCGCTGCAGCGGCATAGGCGGCGAGCGCCGCTGATGTGTCGCCCGTTGACGCACAGGCAACAGCACGGATCTGCGTCCCATCGGAGATGAGCTGCTTTACGTGCGAGACGAGGACGGTCATCCCCAGGTCCTTGAACGATCCGGTGTGGCTGATCCCGCACTCCTTGACCCACACTTCGGGAAGACTCGCAAGGTCCTTTACCCGCAACAGCGGCGTGTAGCCTTCGCCTAGTGAGACGATGTTCTCATCATCGATCTGCGGTGCGACCCACTCCTTCTTCGCCCATACTCCGCTCTGGTACGGCCACTTGCTCATGCGCGACCGCCGGGCAAAGAGATCCTTCCACTCAGCGCCGGATCGGCTCTTCAAAGCATCAACGTCATGTTCCACGTCGAGGAGCCCGCCGCAGGATTCGCAGCGATACTTAACCTCGCTGATGGGATACTTGCGTCCACAGCGAATGCACTCAAACCAGGTTTGTGGCATGACTAACCTCCTCCAACTACGTGTGTCTCTGTCTTGTGCAGCGGCAGGTAGCTTTCTATCTTCTCGCTCGGGATGGAGGCCTCGTCCGGCTTGTCCGACAGGCCGAAGACGAGCGCGCCTGCGTGGCGGCATGTAAGCGCGTACTCCATCACCTCGCGAGTGATGACGATCTCCTCCTGCAGAAGCTGCTCGACAGGTGTTCCATCCTTAAGCTGACCCATGTGCTCCACCGTCACCTTGTACTCGTTGCGGCGGAAGTCGAGAAACGGTGTTGGATTGCCGCGCAAAAAGGCGGCATGAACGCTGTCGTGTACTCGTTGTAATGCGGACGAGAGGTTCTCCCTGCGATCATTCACCATCGACAAGAACTGATCGAACTTCGTCAGCTCGCCATCATCTAGTGAGTGGAAGAACTTCTTCGATGTTACTGCCCCGCTCTGCAGGATGAGGCAGGCATAAGCGAGGTAATCCTGGTTGTCGGTGGTGAATGGATGATAGCGCGGCAGGTTGATCCGGGCGTAGTCTGCCTTGAATGACTCTTCGTCGAACGATTCGCCGATACTGTCCAGCAGAGTGCGCTGAATCGACTGCAGGCGTACTTCGTCGATAACATGGTCGTTTCGTCCGCGTGCGCCGATCGCCGTCTTGTCGACATCGATCACCACTGCCGTGCGCTCATCGATCGGTATTCCCCTCTCCTCACAGTACGAGTTGAATCGATCGATAGCAGACCAGCGGTTGCTCGTGAAGATGACGCCGCTCGGGACATCCTCCAGGTAATATTCCTCTGGTTCCGGCGTTTCAGAAGCAATGAACGCGGCGCCGTCCCACCCTCCTCTCGCAAGAAGGTTGATGAACGCCGTGCCGTCGTTCACGCGTGTATCGCCGATGTATACCAAGCGCTCGATTGGGACTCTTTTCCCCCGCACGCCCTGCGCACGGTTTAGAATGTGCGCCATCAGGCGTGCGTACTCCACTGAACTCTTGCGCGGCGTAAGTCTTGCAGGAATCCCCAGAGGCTTGCGCAGCTCGGGAAGTCCTGGGAGGAGCGTATCGAGCGGGACCAGATTGCGGTAGACGATGAAACTTCCGAGGAAGTCCTGCAAGCGCGCTCGTCCGTAGACTCTCATTTGATTAGCCCCCTTTTGACGAGCATCTCGCCGTTTAGTAACGATCCTCCGGCTGCACCGCGAACCGTGTTGTGCACTACGATCACGAGCCGCAGGTCGAGAATCGGGCACTCTCGCACCCGCCCGACGCTCACTGTCATTCCGCTCTGAGCGTCGCGGTCACGCCGCGGCTGGGGACGATCATCTTCATCCCTCACCACGATCGGCCGTTTCGGCGCACTCGGAAGACTCTGTACATCTGCCGGACCATGAAATGCGCGCAACACTTCCAGAGCCTCTTCTGGCGTCGGTGCTTTCTCGAAGCCGAGGGAGAGAGCTATCGTGTGACCATCGATCACCGGAACGCGGTTTGCGTGCGCGCTAACATCGATCTTCGCCTCGCATTGTTGCCCTTCTTTAACCTCTCCAAGTAGGAGGCGCGTCTCGCGAGCGATCTTCTCCTCTTCCCCGCCGATGTAAGGAATAACATTATCGAGGATATCGAGCGACGGGACTCCCGGGTAGCCGGCACCGGATGCCCCCTGCATCGTGAAGGCGAACACCTTGTTCAGACCGAACGCATCGTGCAGCGGCTTCAGCGCCATGACGATCCCGGTGGTGGAGCAATTGGGGTTGGTGACGATGAACCCTGGCCAGCCACGCGCCGCGCGTTGAGCGGGAATGAGAGATAGGTGCTCGGGGTTCACCTCGGGGATGATGAGAGGTACGTCCGGCTCGTAGCGGTAGGCCGATGCGTTCGAGCAGACGGCGTAGCCTGCTCGGGCGAACCGTGGCTCTACATCGCGTGCCACATCTGCAGGCAGGGCGGAGAAGACAAGACGCGCCGGGAGGTTCGGCTCAAGCTCTGAGGCGATCATCCCCTTAAGCGATTCCGGCGGATCGCCCGGAATGACCCAGCGACAGGCATCAGCATAGCTCTTCCCTGCGCTGCGCTCAGATGCGGCGAGGGCAGTAATCTCAAACAGCGGGTGCTCAGCTAGAAGCTGGACGAAGCGCTGCCCGACCGCTCCGGTTGCGCCGAGGACGGCGACTGGAATCCTATTTGCCATGGTTTATTACCTCCTTGTGGATTTGTTGCACCGCTCTCGTTGCATCGCAGGAACCGACAACGAGCGATACACTGCATTCGGATGATCCCTGCGCGATGGCGATTACGTTGATTCCGGCACCCCCCAGGGCACCGAAGATGCGCGCGTCGATCCCGGGCGTGTCCCGTACCCCCGCTCCCACTGCCGTGATGATAACAAGCCCATCCTGCGACCAGATGCGGTCGATATCCCGCCGATGGAGCTCGTAAGCCAGAGTCTCTTCCAAGCTTGTGACCACCGCAGGAGCGCTCTTTGTCGGAACGGCCAAGCAGATCGACTGCTCGGATGATGCCTGCGAGATCATCAGCACATTGGCATTTGCCCGTGCCACCGCGCTGAACGTTCGCCCGGCGATTCCCGGGACGCCGACCATCCCCCGACCCATGACATTGATCATGGTTAGGTCGGTGATCATTGTGACCGCTTTTACCGTGCCATCAGTGTTACGTGGGGTGCGTTCGATGCGTGTCCCCGGACGCTTTGGGTGGAACGTGTTCTTCACCCAAACAGGGATCTCCCGCTCAATCACCGGGCGAATGGTGCGTGGGTGGAGGACCTTCGCCCCGAAGTAGGCGAGCTCGCCGACCTCGGTGTAGGAGATAACGGGGATCACACGTGCATCCGGTACAACGCGCGGGTCGGCGGTCATGACGCCGTCCACGTCGGTGAATATCCACACCGCATCCGCGTCGAGCGCATCGCCGATGATCGCTGCCGTATAGTCGCTCCCTCCTCGGCCAAGAGTTGTCGTCACGCCATTTTCCGTTGCGGCGATGAACCCGGTGACCACCGGTGTGACACCAGCATCGAGCAGAGGCACGAGGTGTGAAGTGATCTGTTCTCTGGTTGGCTGCGCAATCAGTGCGGCATTTCCGAAGGTGGCATCGGTGACGATGAGCTCAGTGGCGTCGACCGCTTCGCTCTTCACTCCGTCCTGCTGGAGCAGGGCAGAGAGGATGCGCGCGCTCATCCGCTCGCCACGCGACAGGGCGGCGTCCATGGAGCGCGGAGTTACCTCGCCGAGGACGCGCACACTGGCGCACAGGCTGTCGTACTCGTCGATGAGCCCATCGATCGTCTCCGTAAGTTCAGCGCGCGACCGTTCATCGGTGATCAGCTCCGTGATCACGTTCATGTGCCTAGCGCGCAGTGAGTCGCACACTCTCAGATATCCCTCTTCGTCCCCGGCGACAGCCTTGACGATCCCGCGGGTGAGATCGTCCGTCACACCGCTCATCGCGGAGACGACACCGATCACACGATCGCCGCCGCGAACATGCTCGGAGACGATCTGGCTCACTTGCGCAAATGCTGCGGCATCACCGACAGATGTCCCACCGAACTTCATCACCAGTGTGCTCATTGTCCCTCCCGCATGTGCACGCTAAGATCGATGATGTCGCCCAGCACGCCGGCGGCTGTGACGAGAGGCCCGGCCCCTGGTCCGGAGATTGTAAGCGGCACGTCATTGTAGAAGTGCGTGCGGAAGATTACGGCGTTCTCCGGACCTCCCAATGCTCCTAGAATGCTGTCCCTCTCCTCTTGAGACAGTCCGACCTTCGCCCCTGACCGGTCTATCTTGGCTACATAGCGAAGGGTCTTTCCTGCGTTTTGCGCCTCCTGCGTTCTAAGCGCGTATTCTTGGTCGAGTGTGTGAATTTGGTCTTGGAACTGATTGAGCGTGAGATCGGAAAATGATGGAGGAAACATCGCTTCCACATCGATGTCATCTGGTTCGAGCGGCCAGCCGGCACTGCGCGCCAGGATCAACGCCTTGCGGGCGACATCCGCTCCCATGAGGTCCTCGCGGGGATCCGGCTCGGCGTAGCCGCGGTCGCACGCGCTCAGCAAAGCCTCTGAGTAGAGTGCACCACGTTCCATCTCGCTGCATATGTAGCCGAGGGTACCGCTCAACACACCCTTGATGGAAGAGAAGGAATCGCCGCAGGAGATGAGGCTGCGCAGCGTGGAGATCACCGGTAGTCCCGCCCCTACCGTCGCCTCGTAGCGCACGTACGGGTGCGAGAAGAACACCTCCGCCTGCGACCACGCAGCAGCGAGGGGCCGCTTATTCGCCAGCACGACACCTCCTCTACGGGAGAGAGCCGGTTTGAGTAGGGAAACGGTATCCTCCGATGCAGTGACATCAACAATAATTGCTCCGGCCGTGATTAACGATGAGATTTCGGAGAGTGGTTGCGCTCCGCTTACCTGTTCGAGCGACCCACCCGCTTTCTTGCTCGTCAATGCATCAGCAAGCATCTGCTGTGAAAGTTCATTGTCGTCAAAGACCACAGCGTGGCTATCTGCAATGCCTGCTATAACTATCTTCTCGGGAATCCTTGCCTTTTCGTTATAGTCCAGGATGAGATGCAACAGCGACCTGCCCACTTGCCCCATCCCGAGCAAGATAACAGGCGATTTCCCATTCGACACATGCCCATCGTTTTTCATAAATACCTCCTCTCTATAGCAAAAAGAAAAGACCACAGGCAAATACCTGCAGTCCTCAATCTCCGCCTCGCGCTAACCGTCAGTGTTAGAGCGATACGGAGATGTACGTCGTAGTACCAAATGAAAGACCGAGAAAGACTTCACACAGCGCTATCTTCTCGCTTTCTTTCATCATAGTAACTACTAGCATACAGCCATCGGATGCGTTCGTCAAGTCCATAGCGTCTACTGGTGATTGTCCTGGACTTGCTGGGGCATTATCGAGAGTGCGAATCAACGACTGAGTGGGCGCTAATCCACCACTTGGTGGTTGAAACGCACCATTTTCCGCACGCGAAACGGGCAGGAGGTCGATATAGTGCTGGAGAACGCAGCTGGCGAGGTCGTGGGGATTGAGGTCAAGGCCTCATCAACAATCAAGAGTGGCGACTTTAAGGGATTGAAGTACCTCAGTGAGTCGTTGGGTGATCATTTCCTACGCGGGATCGTTCTCTATACCGGCGATCAATCCATTCCCTTTGGCTCGAACCTGCATGCTGCCCTGCCTGTGAGTGCGCTGTGGCAAAATTAGACATGATTCTGGCTCATGGTGCTTAACCCACGAGGTCCCTCCCAACCGTGTAGCAGTACTCGCTTGCGGGCACAAAGTTGACTTGAACGCCATCGATAACCTTCTGCTCCCGTCGTGTCTTTGTAGTGACCAGAACGGATGCCAACTGGTTCGTCGCGCAGAAGCTAATTAAACCACGCAGCTCTTCAGGATGGTCCACTATCCTGTCCGACCACTTTACTTCTACCGCCCAAACCGGCTTCTGCTGCGGTCCCAGACGGACGATGTCCACTTCTCCATATTTCCAGCGAGCATAGTGGAGCGAAGCGTCTGAGTGGAACCACTGCGCGAAGGTTGCGGTTTCAACCAAGTCTCCCATAGCGGGGTCTTCTTCCCCAATCGGTGAGAAGAGCGCTGCCCGCATCGATGGGTTTGTCAAGTATACCTTGAAGAAATTCGCACGTTTGAAGTGGCGTGCGTTTCGATCGACTCGATGGATCCCTCTGATTAAGAAGGCTGCATCAAGGTACTCAATGTACTTCTTGATGGTGTTTTTTGCTACTCCAGATCCCTTTGATAACTCTTCGAGTGAGACTTCATTTGCTGTATTAAAGGCAAGAGTGGTGAAAAGGGAATTCAATTCTCGAATGTCCTGAATTCCGTATAGATTTGGCAGATCGCGCAAAAGGACCTTGTCGATGATATCTGCCTTGATGAAACGCGCAGGATCTTCCTGAATTCGCTGTGAAAAGATCACTTCCGGGTAGCCACCAAAGTTCAGATAGTGTAAGAATTGTTGGTTTAGTTCATCAATATTGTTTGATTGATACAATTCACCTACCTTCTTGCGGGAATCGATCAAACCCTCCAACCCGAGCAGCATCAAGTATTCCTGAAAAGTTAGTGGAGGAAGGAGAAAGCTAGTAAACCTGCCAGCGCCGGATTCCGTACTCTTTAGGCGCAACGCGGCGGCGGCAGATCCTGACGCAACAACGTTCAGGTTCGGATAGCTATCCACGAGGGACTTAAGGTGAACTTCCCAGTCCTGCAAGTACTGGATCTCATCGAAAAAGACATAGGCGCGAGATTTGAGTACATCGACCTTGGTAGCCTCCGCAAAGAGCTGTAGTAACTCTTCAAGCCCAAGACCGTTGTACAAGGGGTGATCAACAGAGACGTAGAAGATCGTCTCAGGGGGCACTTTATCTTCCAGCATATTCATAATGCTATGATGGATAAGGACCGTTTTTCCAACTCGACGTGGCCCCATCAGGACTATCGCTCGGCGCACCTCATGTTGCTTCACAAGGCCCAAGAACGGGGAAAGGTAGGAACGAGGATGCCATTCACAATAGACATCAGGAACCTGATGGGGCTCTTCCCACCACGGATTCTCTTGTCTGATCCTCTTCAAGATCTGCTCTCTTGAGATGCTCTTCATAGTAGCCGCCTAAGATCATGGTCTTGATCTTAGTTTACACCTCCGGCCAGCTAATATCAAGACCTTGATCTTAGCGGGATAGTCAGCTCAGAAAGCGCATGAAATATGCATTTCGTTGATCCTGAAACGAGAGGCAAGAGGCTCCCGAGTGGGAAAACGCGGCTGGCCACTTGCAGAAACTTCAGAGGTATCGAGGCGGAGCAATCACACCGTGCACTTGTGGAAAGAGTGGCAGCAGATTGCAAAGAAGATAGCGGTTTGTGATTTGGAGAGTTCCTGAGTTACACTTGCGCTAGATGAAAATGAGAGAATATGAGCAACAGCTTGCTAGCATCTCTGCCACTATAGAGGATCCCAGTGAAGTTGTTCTTCTAGTTGGAGCAGGCATTTCTGTTCCTGCCCCCAGCTCATGCCCAACTTGGAAGCAAGCAGTGCAGAAGGCTTTCGCTGAGGGTAGTCTGCATGATCTAAACCCAGGAGCAATAGTCTATGCTCAAGAGGAGTTGGACCAGGGCCACTACTACAATGTTTTCCGGCTTCTCAAAGAGCAGCTAACTGATGCAGTGTTTACTCAGATACTCTCGCATGTCTTCAGTGTCGATGGCAAACGTCCGAACCGCATTCACCAGCTCATTGCTCAAAGCGGAGTCAAAGGGGTCATCACAACCAACTTTGATCCCTTTGTGGAGGTTGCCTTCGCGTCATCAGAAAGTATCGAAGCGCGAAAGGCAGCCTATAGTGAGGACTCGAAACTTCGCGAGATCATGAGTAACATGGACCGCTTCTTTGTTGTCAAGCTTCATGGAGATATCAGTGTTCTTAATTCACTTGTTGTAACACCTCAACAGTGCGAGGCTGTGTCATCGAAGCCCTTGTTGCAAGAGTTGTTCCACGAGATTGTAATGAATTGCCAGCTTGTAGTCATTGGATATAGCTTTCGAGACCCCGATTTCCGCTCGCTTTGGGAAAACACCCTTTTAACGCTTAATTTGCGTTCTCCAGCAATAATCTGCCTCCCACGAGACCACTCACAACCCGGCGCTGACGAACTGCGAGAACACAACTTATTCCTTGTGAGCTTTGATAATTCAGATAGATCCTATAGTTTCATTCCGAGCCTCCTGAAACGAATTAAGGGTATGCAGTCCACTCGCTCTGTTCGCGTGCCGGTTCAGTCAGCTAAGGTCGGTTTACAGTCCGACTTGAATGAGTACGTGTACCTTTATTGCCAACTCTCCGAAAACCGTGAAGATAGGTTTCTGGCTTTCATAGCTTCTCTTTGCCTTGCCGAACTGCTTGAATCGGAGGACTCGCCCTCTCTATCAGAGGAGAGCCTGCTTAAGCGGGTCAGACGGCAACTTGGCTTAACTAGTGCACGTGTCAAGCCAGATTTGTCACGCGCGCTCGCAAGATTGTCTTCGCAAGGAATGATAAATGTTAAGAACGGTATGATAAGCTTGGAAAGCCAGATAAGAAGGTCACTAAGTGACTTACATATCAAGCTCCATGATCAAGAGCGAACAATCCTTTTAGCAATTCTGGCTGAAGTAAGAGGTGGAGAACCAGTGACGGAACCGGCCGTTGTGGACGGAATGCGCGATGTGGTGGATGAAGTCTTGCGATGGCTAGGCTGGGAAATAGCTGAACAGGTTCTCTTTGCAAGATTCCCAGATACTGATGACAAGGATCACGTTGCGAAGATCGTGGAGAGCTATTGCGTAGCTGAAGGCTTGGATTCATCTGTATATGTGCCTGCAGTCAACCGCCTGGTATTCGGTATGACTGAAGAAGAAGAGGTTTGGTTCTCTAGAAAGCTGCAAGCAAACTTTCTTACGTCAGCTTACCTGATACATCCAACAAGTGAACATTTACTAAGAGAATATGCAGGCAAACATACTCTTTTTCTCGATTCATCAGTGGCTCTTCCTGCAATTGCTGAAGGGCATCCGCTGAACAGTGTATACAGCTCTCTCTTGCATCGGTCATCACGGTTAGGGATATCCCTACGCATCTCAACCAATATGCTCGAGGAAGTCATAGGGCATCTTGGAAAGGCTATCAGGCAGTTTGAGGGTCTCGACGACGGGCACTACATTCGTCAGAAACTGGAGGCGTATATAAGTGCAACAGGCCCCACTCAAGGGAATGTCTTCGTAGAAGCCTTTCTCGGGCAACTTCGTCTTGGTTCAGTCATGAGTTGGCAACAGTCTCTAGATCATCTGTGCATACACCAAAACGGCAGACTTCGGCCTGACAAAAGCAAGCTGATTAATTACCTGTCTGAAGCAGTATCTGTTCAGTTTGACGACTATAAATTTTCGAATGAGATGGATGGGGAGATCTCCCGACTTACACAAGATATCAACGATATGCGCCTTAGAAGGCGAGCTCTTAGTATGGGCGCCGGCTGGACACTCAGCGAGCATGAAGCAAAGGAGTTCTTACACATTCACGGCCTTCGAAAACATGAGCCTGAGAAAGCGCCCTTGATATGGTTCTTGACAACAGATACACATTTGGCACGTCTTCAAGTTCAAGAGTTAGAAAGATATCCCATTCCAGTAGCGTACTACCCTCACAGTTGGAGTCAGTATCTTGATTTGCTGGACTACGAAGAGAGATCCAGTAAACACTTCTCGCGATTGCTCCGTCGGGCCGAGTACGGGGTATTTACAGGCGATGCAGCTATGGCATTAGTGAAGAAGTTGTCTGCAAGGTTTAGAGAAGCCAAGGCAGCAGCTGCAGAAGCCAAAATAGCGCAACTGGTTTCACAACTCCTGCAAGATTATCACCTAAGCCAAGCACTTCGTGAGGCAAACCAGCGAGAGCGGGAGGGCTTGCCTCCAGATGAGCGCGGGCAGGAGGTCTTGAATCAGGCTTTAGACACCTTTGTAATTAAGACACAGAAGGATTGGGACGGACTGCAGCAAGAGCTTGAGGAATCCAGTGTCAAGCGAGAAGAAAGAGAAGCTGAGAATGCATCGCTGCGCCGGCGTCTCAAAGCTAAGGATCACCATATTAGTATACTAAGAGGCCAGCTTAAAAGAAAAAAACACTAGGACGCGACTCTTATTAGATGGGTTTGTCTTCCTTCTCCTCAACCTTCTCCACAACAATCGTACACTCGGTCACAAGTGCGGCGATCGCAGCCCGGGTGAGTAGACATGCTGATCTAACGACTCCTTTACAAGAGACGATCCCTTCTGCAGCTTGCCATTCGAAACAGCTATAAACCAGAAAGATAGAAAAGAATCTTGATTTCTTCCATGCCTGAGTGGTAAGATCGCTTGGAGGTGAACCATCATGAAGAAGAAACTCGGTACTGCCTTGGATGAGAATGTTATTAAAGAGCTGAAAGTACTGGCGGCAAAGGAGGACAAGAAGCTTTCCTGGCTCATTGAGGATGCCCTACGACAGTATCTCAAGCGAAAACAGGCAGGGGTGGTGCGCAAGACCAGGGGTTCATTGAAGGCTTCACCCCAGGTTGTTCAAGCTGTTCTGGAGGAAGACGAGTTCTATGCCTCCTGAAAAAGCGGCCCTTCCTCTGACGGATTTACAAGCCGGGAAAAGAGTCTTCATCGACGCCAACATCTTCATCTACCACTTCACGGGCCTTTCGCAAGAGTGTTCGAGCTTCTTGGAACGCTGCGAACGAGGAGATCTTTGGGGCATTACCGCTGTGCACATTCTGTTAGAGGTTCTACATCGGCTGATGATGATCGAGGCCGTGACCAAGGGGCTGGTTGTGCCAGGAAACGTAGCGAAGAAACTTCGCAACAGGCCAGATGTGGTAAAGCAGCTTACCAATTACCAGACCCAGACTGAGACGATCTTAGAAATGGGCATCGAAGTGATAGAGCTAACTGCTGATTCCCTGAAGACTAGCCATCCATATCGACACCGTGATGGACTGTTGGTTAACGACTCTCTGATCACGGGGATGATGGAGAAGGAAGGAATATCCGACATTGCCACCGCCGATCCAGATTTCACTCGGGTGGAGGGGCTTCATGTCTACAGTCCGCAGGATCTTCCCAAGAAGCAGCTCCGCTAGACACATTCCCAAGGTGAAAGAATTCACTGCGCTGTTAGCTGCGGGTACATCTTCGATATTTTGGATAAGGCAGTAGCCCTTTCCCCTTACAGCGAACTCAAAGAATAAGTTGATTTTACTCAGAACGTTGAGTAAAATTACTCACTATGATGAGTAATATTGTCTTGCCGTCCTACACCCGCCCAATGGCCAAGCTTCTCACGCAGCGACTCGGGGAGCCACGCCGCTTTATCCAAGTCGTTAGCGGGCCACGCCAGGTCGGCAAGACAACGCTTGTGCGGCAAGTGTTGACCTCTTCTGGTATGGCTTTTAGATATGCGAGCGCCGATGAACCCACCTTGCGCGGACGTCAATGGATCGAGGAGCAATGGGATGCGGTGCGCCTCCTGCAGCGCCAAGAGGACGCGAAAGGAGTGGTCCTCGCTCTTGACGAGGTTCAGAAGATCAGCGGCTGGTCGGAGGTGGTGAAACGCTTGTGGGATGAGGATTCTGCTGCAGGGAGCAATCTCAAGGTGATCTTGCTTGGGTCGGCTCCACTACTCATCCAGCGTGGTCTGACGGAGAGCCTTGCCGGGCGATTCGAGATAATCCACCTTCCCCACTGGACATTCTCTGAGATGCGTTCATGCTTCGGCTGGGATCTCGACACGTACTTATTCTATGGCGGTTACCCTGGGGCTGCTCCACTGATCACCGACCCGCAACGTTGGTCCCGCTACATCCTGGACGCTCTTATCGAGACCACCATCTCTCGTGATGTGTTGCTACTGACAAGAGTGGATAAACCCGCGTTGCTGCGGAGACTGTTCGATCTGGCGTGCAGCTACTCCGGGCAGATACTCTCGTACACTAAAATGCTTGGCCAATTACAGGATGCAGGAAATACCACTACCCTCGCCCACTACCTTGCTCTTCTCGCAGGAGCGGGGATGGTGATAGGGATGCCCAAGTTCTCGGGGAGCACGGTGCGCCGACGGGGATCGAGCCCGAAACTGCAGGTATTGAATACGGCGTTGATGACGGCTCCGCTTGGACTATCAATGGACGAAGCACGAAGCGATCGCTCCTTCTGGGGACGGTTGGTCGAATCCGCAGTCGGAGCTCATTTAGCCAATGCACAGAACGCCGGTACATGCAAGGTATTCTACTGGCGAGAAAGGAACCGCGAGGTTGATTTCGTTGTGCAAGCAGGTCGGTCACTTACCGCAATAGAGGTCAAGAGCGGGCGAGCAAGAGGAACGCTCCCAGGGATGGACGCGTTCAGCGCCGCGTTCAAGCCAACGCGCAAGCTCCTTGTCGGAGGAGATGGAATACCAATCGGCAAGTTCCTTGAGAAACCCGTGGAGGAGTGGGTGAAGGCTTAGAGTATGGCGCAGCTCTCAAATCGCTCTCTGTGCCATGCCTTCGTTGGCTTAGCATCCTTCTCGATCTTCTCCACGACAATTAGAGTGATCACCTTTGACCGGCCGGCAATTGGACAGGAGATTGCCGAACTAGAGGAGCAGATGACATCTGCTGGCTAGGCTTCACGGCCAAAGTATTCGGGTACAGCAGGAACGAGTACCGTGAGAAAGTGGCAATCAGGGTCGAGCGGCTTGACGCTGTGAACAACTCCTGAAGGAACCTGAAGGATGTTCAACGGACGCATCGTGTACGCAGTGCCTGCCATGGTGACAAGCATCTTGCCCTGCAACACAATGAAGAACTCATCCGCGGCGTGGCGATGCGCGTCCATCGGTAGGCCCATGGAGTCCCGCGCCCAGCATTCCAGCACCTGAAAGGCACTGTCGGAGCGTCGAAAGAGCTGCCTTGTCTCCAAGCTACCGGCAATAAGGGTTCCTTTGCTGGTTGTCTCAACTGGGATCCTAATGATGGCTCGAGATTGCCGGAGTTTGGTAGAAGCCTGATTGAGTGCACGACTGTAGTCATTCTCAGACACCTTCCCGTTCTCAACGAGGATCCTGCCAACAATATCACCCAGAAAAACGCTCTCCATGGAATCGCGTAGAACGGAGTTGCCGATCTCTTTGATTGAGGAGCCCGTCAACTGTTTCCTCTCTGAGAGGATCTCATGCACATCATCATCGAGGACCAGATGCTTCTGTTTGGACATTGTCCCCTCCTTCCCCAAGAATTAACCCTTACGGAACCATGTTAGTCTAATACGATATTAACCGTATGTCAAGGATTAACGCCGAAAGTAGACGACAAACGCTGATAGTGGTAGAATGAAACACTGTGATGGGTGTGAGGCATGCAGAAAAGGTGTCATAAGGGGTATGTAACTGTTTAGCTAGTTTGCTATTTTATGTAGGCTCTGAAAAGGGTAAACCCACTGTGGAGTGGGGGCACAAAGCCACGGATCAGGTTGGGTATTGGCGATTAGTTCTCGGTTGTTAGCTAAAAGCTGAGAGCAAAAGTCCAAAAGCTAAGCTGGTAGCCGGGCTGCCAGGGTCGGGGGAGTGAGAACCGATGTTGGAAGCCCGGTTTACTGTGTTGATGCATCTGAGACGCTCTTCGAGAGATCAAGGGGCGTTTTGTTGTTGAGGAGGGGTGATAGTGGGCGAGAAGACGGCGGTACTGGAGTTTGAGGAGGTTCGAAAGGAGTATGCGGTTGAGGATGCGCGTGGAATTCCGATGTCCGTGCGTGAGTGGTACGACAAAGCACTTGAGCAGATGAGGAAACGGATCCGCGAGGCGCGAAACGGCGCAAGTGGCAAGAAACTAGGGGAGTTGCTGGTACAGCAGGGAGCACTTGATCAGGAGAAGCTGCAACAGGCACTTGTGGAGCAGCGGCAGAGGGGCACAGGAGAGCTTTTAGGGGAGGTGTTGGTTGCGCTTGGGTTAGTGCAAGAGGAAGCGCTCCTTTCAGCGTTGAGGATGCAAGCAAGCGAGAATTGAAGGGCAAGGAGGGAGGTATGAAAGTGAAGTGGACGATTGTTTTACTGGTTGCTGGAATCGTTCTGCTGGGAGCGGTTTCGGCGTGGGCAAGTGATCTGTACGTCAATCCAACAGGCGCTGGTAGCGCGTATACGACAATCCAAGCGGCAATTAACGCCGCCCACTCGGGTGATGTGATCCATGTTGCAGCAGGAATATATCAAGAAGTGCTCAATATCGACAAGACTCTTACCCTTCAGGGAGCACCCGGAGCAAAGATTCAGCCGGCCACCAATGCTGATGAAGCTGTCTTAATCACAGCTA
>JALTFO010000232.1 GCA_027007005.1 Candidatus Bipolaricaulota bacterium
GTCTTCGATAGCCATAGACGAAGTTTGAGTTCCTGCACCAAGCGCTATTACTGAAAAGAGCAGTACTACCGCAATGCATACAGCTAAATTTCTCTTCCTCATTTTAGCCTCCTTGAGATACAACCTAAACTATTTTCTAAATTCTTCACCACATCCCCAAAGCGGCAAAAAACCAAGGAGCTGGAGCTTGAGGGAAAAGTCGTGCACGACTAACCCACTTTGGGTCGCTAGATCCTTCTTTAGCAAATCTGCAACCTCAGCTAGCCGCTTTGCTGGTTGAGGACCAGGCGATCTCCAGATTAGCATATCAGTTGTAGATTGTTTGATATCCAGCCCGGACACAACGTCCCATGAGGCGGCCGTTGGATGAGCTGTGGCAAACAAGATTATCTTGGACCCTAAGCGATTTATTAAGATATCTTCTATAGACTTAACTAATACTTTTGTTAGTATAAGGTTCCGCTCAGCATCGGTCTTAGTAGGGGGATCAACTATCACAATTAGAAGTACTATCGTGTTGGGAAGAAGCGGTGGTTTAGTGTTTTGAAGGGTGATCTGTACGTCTTGGGTGGCTGTATAAGAAACGTCATATTGGACAACTGGGGTAGTGGGAAATTCCTTGTGTAACCATTGGATCAGAGGAGGGGTCTTCCCTTGCAGACCAATCAAGCTCAGCAACCAATCCCACAATGACTGTGTTCCATCGATCCAGCCCCAGTCATTCAAGCTTTTATCAGCAACTACAATCGGGAGTAAATTACTGACTACGCTTGAACTGACGGAGTGTAGCTTTGCAAGTGCATTTGCTGCTGAGTTCATTCCTTTATCATCACCGGTAATCCCCCACGGAACATACCACATGTCGATTGTTCGTGGGCAGCATTGATATCCATGCTCTTTGGTGCAGCAATTGCATGATTGGCAGTAGTAGATCTTTTGGTGGTGGAAAGTCCTTTGATAATCGTAAATGGTAGCCTTGGTGACCCCGGCCTCAAACAGCAAGTAGATATCCGTGATCTCAGCAATATTTTTGCCAAGTTTCTTCTGCAGTAAGTCATCAATGGGGTTAAAGAATGTAGCGGGAAATGATTTACTAGAAACTAGTTCTTGAATTGGAATTCTGACTTCTCCTAGGGCTTGTCCATGTGCTACTACTACAACCGTATCATTTGCTTTGACCCATAAGACCAACTCACCTTCCTTCAAGTTGTTTGCCAAGGGCTTGAAATGCTCAAGCAATGCTTGTTGTGAAAGTTCACGGATATGCCTCTCTGCTTCTCCTCCTTGCGCAAATGCACTCAACGTAAGAAAGGTGAGCAGCCCCGCCATTACCCCCCAGATCACAAGTTTCTCCAACCTCCGCATGATGCACCTCCTTTGTATTGCACCGAGGACTTAGCAGTCTAATCAAGAGATGTTGCCAAGCCCTACAGTTGTGTCCTTCCCATCCTAGCGGACATGGGCATGCAGCAGAAATCTTGTGCCAGCCGATTTACCAACCGTTTTTTGCACTTCTCCCAGAACACCACGTGCTCTTCGGCAGCCCAATGGAGGCAAGACAGGTATTGAGCCCATATTCCCCTTTGTGTTCCTGTACCAGCTTCACCTTGTCCTCCGTCACGAGCTGCCCTCCACAAAATTTCACAGAAGAGCGAGCCCCACCTCTTCGGGGTCTCCCTGCAGTGCTTCCAGTCAGTACGACCTGAAACTAAAAGCGCGGTTCACCCCGTGGAATAACATACTCAGGGAT
>JALTFO010000233.1 GCA_027007005.1 Candidatus Bipolaricaulota bacterium
TCGAGACCCTGCTCAAGGTCTTCCCGGATGCCCGCTTCATCCACATCCACCGCAACCCCTACGACGTGTTCCTATCGACGCTCCACCTCTATCGGACCACCATTCCTCTATCCCAGATTCAGGCAATCAGCGACGAGGAAATCGAGGCATACGTGCTCGAGTTCTACGATCGGCTGATGCACGCCTATCTCGCCGCTCGATCGAAGATCCCGGCCGGGCATCACGTGGAGGTCCGCTTCGAGGATCTGGAGAGGGCTCCCCTGGAGGAAGTGAGACGAATCTACGATACGTTGCAATTGCCGGGGTTTGCTGAGGCGGAGGATAGACTTCGTGCCTACATCGACTCTGTCTCCGGCTATAAGAAGAACAAGTACGAGCTCAGTGCTGATGTGATCGAGAAGGTCAATCGCCACTGGGCGTTCGCATTCGAGCAATGGGGTTACGAACGGATCGAGCCCTCCTGAGGCGTGCCTAGTCCGTCATCTCGTGCAACTGCGTGAGAAGGCGCTTAGCCTCGGCCTTGGCCTGACGGTTCCAGAAGGGCCAGTCCCCGATATCGCCTGCGAGGACGGTTGTCGTCTCCCGTTCGATCAACTCAGCGTCCCGTACCCCCGTCAGCTTGCCGAACATGTTGTAGGTGAACCCCCAGTACTCAGCGAGGATGACGTGATTGCGCAGGTACGTGGGGTCCATCTCGATCGACTCCTCGACAAGGGCAAGGCCCCGCTTCTCGTCTCCTCCCATCATGCCTGGGACCATGATCAGAAGCGAGCCTAAGGAGCTCGCCGCACCTCCGCCCCAGTAGTCCCTGTCAAGCTCGAGCGTCCGCTCAAACAGAGCTATCACCGACCCCTGCTCCATGAGCCCTTTCATCGGATTCATCTTGAGGATCATGCCCCAGTTGCTCGCTGCCCAATATGCAGCAGCGGGATCGGTGACGTATTGCAGAGCGTCCCTCAAGCCACTGCGCTCATGAGAAGCGAACTCCTTATTCAACCGGAGGCTTTGGAAGGCGTAGTCCTTTCCCTTGATGAACAGCGCCTCGTCCTCAGGAGTGTTCCCCTCGGTGAGCATCGTCGCCTCGTAGCAGAGCTGGGACAGGCGATTTAAGACATAGGCTTGCGACTGCACCGGAAGAGTGTCAAGACTCGGAAGCACTGCCTCGTAGAGGGTCAACGTTTCGTTCATGCTTGCAGGAACATAGCGTGATAGGTAGGCAGCGTCGGCGTGCGCGATCTTGTCGGCTGTGAAGTCCGTGCCGAAGGCAACGCAACCGGCTAACAGAAGAGAGCCCAAGACAAGCAAGGGCGCAAGCGAGTGGCGAATTCTGATCATGGATACGCTCCTTCAAGAACAGACGTATGCAGTCATTCTAGAGGCCTTTTTGCATTATGCCTATAGGGAAAATGTACCAAGTGCGCCACCATCCAGGGCGACATACAGAGCAACCATGGACCCCGCATTACCTGGGATCGCTTCGAAGAGATGGACAGCGGTTGAGTAATGCCGCTGAACATCCAAGCTCATGGCGCCCTAATCGATGTTGTGCTGTTTTCATCTTAGCTTTCCTCTGCGTCCCTGCGCCTCTGCGCGAGTATGGTCTTATGGAGCAGGATTCCACAGGGAGGCAGGGGCAACGCTACATAAGATCTGGTTTTTCGTAGAGTGGGAGCTAGTCTCCCACGTCGTTGGTTACGCGAACGGAATATGTGAACGGCTGGCTCAGCGTTTGTGCCGCTTGTGATAAGG
>JALTFO010000234.1 GCA_027007005.1 Candidatus Bipolaricaulota bacterium
CACATCGCGCATCAACTGATCCCGTGAGTACTTGATGAATATGGGAGCGCTGATCCCATCCCCTGTGATCACCCACAGGTAGATCCCATCATCGGTGACGAAGTACTCCAATACCGCTTCATTTGGTCGAAGCTCCTTTCGGCTTGCAGCAATCGCCTCGTCGATCACACTTGGCTCAACCGCACCGCTGGATATCCCTGCCTCAGGGCTGATCAGTTGGCTTGGTTTGATGCTCCCCTGGTACAACGCATCGAGGAACGTGCGCGCCCGACACCGCTCGGCGTATGGAAAGGCGTTAATCCCTTGACCCTGCTCGATGAGGAGTTTGATCAAGTGTTCGTACACAACTCTCGTCTTAGCTCCATAACGAAGCTTATTCATTTCCATGGCGAACTGACCACGTATGGATTCGATGATTGTGATGGACTTCTCGTACTCTTCTCGAGCGGCTTCCCGGTCCTGTCTCTCCTCATAGCAGAGCCCCATGTTGTATCGGAGCATCCACTGGATCTCAGGTATTGAAAGGAGACTGGCTTCATCAACGGAGACTTGTCCAGCAAGTGAGAGTGCGTGGTAGTAATACGACAATGCTAGTGCCGGGCGTTCAGAGTAAGCGAGAACATTCGCTAAGTTGGCTAACGCGATGGCTTCTCCCAGCACGCGTTTCTGGTCCACATTCCTCCGGAGGGATGCAACCAGATACGAATGCGCCTCATCGATGTTTCCAGTGAGGGCATACACCACTCCGATGTTATTCAGATCAGCTGCAAGACCTGCCTGATCCACGTTCACCCCTGCAGACTCGGCGAGTATCGTCCAATACTCCAGAGCCTCCTCATACAGACCCTGGACGAAGTAGACAAGCCCCAGATTTCGAAGAGTAGATGCCTGTCCCATTGTGTAGTTCAGGCCTTGGTAGATAGCCAATGCGTGGTTCCAGCACTCAAATGCTTCATCGTAGTCTCCTAACCCAAAGAGAATGACGCCCTCCATATTCAGGGATGAAGCAGTCCAGAGGGGAATACCTGCTTCTAGACCGGTAATGCTGGCCTGTTGCGAGTAGCGAAGGGCATCCTCATAGGCTCCACGGGAGAACTGAATAACCGCCAGGCTCCTCAGGGCAGCTGCGGTGGCGATGGGATGTGATGCTCTCTCAAGCTCCGCTTGCCACCACTCGATTGCTTCCTCGCTTGTCTGGAAACGCTTGGGGGACAGCTCCGTGTTCAGTAGTACAGCTAGGCCGCTCCCGAAGTTCGCTACGACAATCAGATCGGTCTGGCCATCGCGATCAATGTCACCTGCACACAGTGTTCCTGGACCGGGACTCTGTGCAACGGAAACAGCGTGTGTAACCAGGTGGCCAAGTACCCCCTGTTCATTCTGATAGAGAACGGAAACACGGTCCCATCCGTCGCAGACTGCCACGTCGTTTAGGCCGTCTCCGTTGATGTCAGCAATAATGGGTGCTTCTAGATATTCCGATTCATATTTAATAGGCTCTTTAAATGAAACCTCATCTTGTGTAAAAACATACAGTCTCCCCTCTACGCAAAGAATAACATCCGCCGCATTATCATGGTTAACATCACCCACCGCAACCTGGGGATCTGCTCCAAGAAAGACACTAGTCGGCGCTTCGTAGAAAACCGGGGATGCGAAACCCCCTTCCCCATTTTGTAGAAGGACCTCAAAACCCGCCATCCACTTGTAGACGAGGCGCGAGTCTTCATGCCTCAGAACTTCACAAACTGAACCCCTTACTACATCGGGGCGATCGTCCGAGTTGAGGTCGCCCACTGTTATATCAACAAAGTCACTAGAAAAAGTCGGGGGGCAATCTCCTGAGGGAAGCGCCAGTTCCTTAAACTCGTGAGAGGGAAGCTGATAGTGTACGCTCACGGCGCTGACAATGTCGTTGAGGCCATCAGCATTCATGTCGGTAATTGCCAGCGCTGATACTTGGCCAAGTGCAAGGGTTCTCCAATACTCCATCATGCCGTTGTCGGCTTGCCTCAGAACGAGTATGCCCTTCCAGAAAGCAGACGCCACTGAAAGAGCCAGATCGTTTCGCCCGTCACCGTCAAGGTCGCCTGCCGCGATGAATAGAATCTTCGCGTCCTTTTCCTTCGCTGGTACAGCTGCCGCCAGGTCGTACGGCGTCACCCTTCCTTTATTCCATATGTAAACGATCGGTGCTTGGCTATCTCCGACGATCACTTCTTCAACGCCGTCGGCATCGATATCCACTACGGCTACACTGCCCGGCGATGCCTTCATCACCAGCGTGCTGGTCTCGTTGGAGAACACATGGGTAAGGTTCAGAAATAGGGAGTCGAGCCCCAGGTCAGACATGCTGGTGTCGAGAAAGGGCAAGAACTCTCCATGAGGAGACTTGTCCGCAAGGCGCCTTGGTTGAAAAGCGGGTAAGTCTGTGACGATGCACAGAAGATTGTCGGGGGCGTTAGCAATGCAGACAAGATCGAGTTGCTCATCTCCGTTCATGTCCGCGGCTGCCAACCCCCTAGCTCCAGCTGGGCCAACGGAAGCCGTGTAGAGAACGAACGGATCCAAAGTGCCACGCGCGTTTTGGTGCCAGATGATAATCCGGTTGCTGTTCTTATTTAGTGCCACGACGTCGAGTCGACCGTCCCCGTTGATATCGACCACGATCGGGGCTGTCACACCCGGGGATCCCTGGTAGATGACGGGAGATGCGAAATTCTTAGGTCCCCCTAGGAACACAACAAGTTGCCCTTTCTTAACGGGAACATAGTACTCCGGGACTCCCCCTGTGATTGGAACGACAAGATCGGGAAATGTATCACCATTCACATCGCCGACAGCTATTCCCGCAGCCATATCTGATACCCAGAATAGGCCCTCTTGCTCAAAGGTCCGATTTTCTCGGTTAAGGAGAACCTCTATGCCTAATCTGTGCGTGTAAGAGCGCTCTGCATCCTCGATCGTGCGCACTACATCCAAGGCGCCATCACCGTTCATATCAACGACCTCGATGTCGGCGGTGTGCGCGGAGAAACCGCCTGCCGGTAGGTAGTCCCCTGGGAACAAGGCAAGTTCAGGGAATTTTCCCAAGGCGTCTTGGTAGTAGACGCCGCCGCCACAGACGATGTCGTTGTGACCATCTTCGTCAACGTCGGCGATCACCAATGCACCGAGCATGCTTTGACCTTCGTCGTGCTTCTCAATCACATTGATCCCATCCTCCCGGTATGTGGCTATGAGAAGCTCGCCGCTGTGTGACATGACTATTTCGTCCTTTCCATCGTGATTGAGATCCCCGACTGCAAGCCCTTCAATCCCACCCTGATCGGGGGATATATCACCGCTCCACTCTTTATTCAATTCCTGTGTTAGAAGGTAGTATTCAAGCTTCCCATGGCGCAGGATGTACACCATAGGGAGTTCCCCGTCGGCAGCGATGACTTCCACTTCCCCATCGTTGTCGACATCGCCCAATGCCACGACGTGAGGTTCCAACCCTATTGTTCGAGCCAGATCATCCAAGTTATATCGATCGCACAGATTTTCGATATCAACATTGGGAACCGTTACAAAGCTGGCCTCGATGGCTGTTCTGTATCGGTAGTCTTTTGGTTCTTGGGCAACACAATGATGATAGGATTCTCGTGCGTTCGGATCTACGTAGACGAAACCGCTTGACCAGGGCGGCTCTGGGTAGGGAGGGCAGAAGTTGGCTTCACTGTTGTCCAGAACGCAGTTATCCCGCCCAGAAATCGTCGGCTGGAACTGCTCTTCAGAGATCGGCCCTGGAGTGCACTCGGCGTCTTGAATGGTAATTCCTAGGCGGTTATTAGAGATGTCCGTATCATTCAGCGAAAGTGTTGCCGCCTGTCCAACTAGAATCCCAATATCGTTTCGGAGGATGCGACAGCGGAAGATATCGGCCTCCGAGTCACCTTTAAGCGATATAGCAACGCCGCTATTGTCTTGGACAGAGCAGTTGGAAACAGCTGCTTGCGCGGAGCCAGTGATCGCGAGCCCATCGTGTCCACCGGTAAGCATCATGGTGTCAAGGGTTAGATTGGCATTGCCGATTACGGAGAGGATGGCGGCACAATCTGACCGGCTACTAAGAACAGGCTTCACAAGTCCCGCGGGCCGAATGGTGGTTGCTTTGTCGATTGTGACACCCGCTTTGTACTTCCCTGCTTCCACAAGCAGGATCCCCCCCGGCAACAACGCATCGATCGCTTCCTGTAGACTTGCGTACTCTGCGCACGGAAAGTGGATCTCAGTCTCACAAGGCTCTATGAGTGGAATGCGAAGATCAGGTGAGACGTTTCCTGCAAGATCACACCCGTTTTGCTGCATCCGATTCCCGGATCCAGATGCGTGGGAATTCTCTTCCGCATGAATTCCATAGCCACGATTGCCACTAATTGTAGAATCGAAGATCTCAGTGGAAGCTTCCGCTCGTAACGAAATGCCGTCGGTGTTTTCGCGGATTGTGCAGTTGGTCATGCTCACTTGAGCAGCATTCTGCACCCAGATGCCGGTCTCGTTCTCCTCTAGTGTAATGTCAACAAGGCAGGCTTGGGCATCGCCAGCTGCAAGAACCGCATCATCTCCTCCAATTAGAGTAACCCCCTGAGCGTTTAATCTTGCTCCTGCAACCAAAGACAAGACACTCGATCCTTGCGACCGAGCACGCAGGACCGCGCGCTCCCCTTCGGCACACTGAATGGTAAGTTCTTTCCCAATCGCTACTCCGGCCTCATACGTACCGTCATCTAGGATCAGAATACCACCGGGACGTAACGCATCGACCGCCTCTTGAAGACTTCCGTGCTTGTCCGAGGGAAAGGACACCTGATCTTCGGTTTCCTGGCATAGGGGCACACGAATATTCATGTTGATGTTCCCGCCAAGATCGCAGCCGTTCCCGTGCATCCGATTTGTAGATCCTTGTACATCGGAATCCTCAAACTCCGCTATTCCGTAGTCGCGGTTATCTTCGATCAAAGAGTGGTATACTTCCGCTCGAGAAGATCCTTGGGTTGCAATTCCCCATCTGTTATAAGAAATGGTGCAAGAATCGACTTGGATGTAGGAGATATCGTTGAGCAAGACTCCGCTACTCTCGTTTCCCAAAACTTGGGATTCTTGAAGCGTGGCCTGGGAAGTGTTTGCCAGGTAAATACCCCACCTTGTGTCCCTAAGCGTCGATCCGGTAATAGTGATCTCAGCTTGGTTGACTAGGCCAAGAGCATATTCGCCGTTTGCAGCGAGCGTGGATTTTGAGACGTCCGCACGAGCATCTTCAGCAAGCCAGATGCCTGCGAATTGATTCTCCCGGATGTTGCACTCAGTGACGGTTGCTTTTGCATTTACAGGGCCGAGGATACCGTGGAAGATGGAATCACTATTAATCGAAATACCTACCTTGCCGTTCCTCTCGATAGTGCACCTGGAGAGCTTCGCATGCGCAGAATTGGAGAGAAGGATCCCATAGTTTTCGTTCTCCGTGACAACAGACTCTGTAAGTTCGATCTTGCTGCTGTCTGAACACTCGATTCCGTTCCAGTTCCCTTCCACGCAAACGTTTGAAAGAAAGACATCGGTGGCCCCCTTAACACGTAGGCCAGCGCGTTGAATACCACCTGTAATGGTGGTTCCTTTGATGAATACACGCTCTTCAACGCTGATAATCGTGATTGCACTAAGCGTACGGTCCTCACTGCGGATGACCACTTCTCCATTTTGCGCAACTAGGCAAAGAGGTTTGGCGATAATGAGGCTTTCGGTGTATTGCCCAGGGGTAATGAAGATCGTATCCCCCGGCTGCGCTGCATCGATAGCTTCTTGGATGGTTGGGTAGTTGTCCGGGACAGTTATCGTCTGTTGTGCGAAACAAGCAGAAGCAACCGCCAGCAACAGTAGCAGCAGTGCAACAATCTTCCTTCCTAAACTGTACTTCATCATCTCCACCTCCCGATGAGTTGATACGGTGCCCACAGCCATGGATTGCTTAGCGTGCTGCCTTTAATCAGATCACGCTGCGCTTCTGCAAGAGCATTAGCCCACGTATCTCCACCCTTGTGATGGTCACACATTCTGACCAGTACCT
>JALTFO010000235.1 GCA_027007005.1 Candidatus Bipolaricaulota bacterium
GCGTTCGGGACGCTGAGGTCGCCGGTTCGAATCCGGCCTCTCCGATTAGATGCGGGAGTAGCTCAATGGTAGAGCACTGGCCTTCCAAGCCAGTAATGCGGGTTCGATCCCCGTCTTCCGCTCTTGAGAAAAGATGCGCCCGTAGCTCAGTGGACAGAGCAACGGCCTTCTAAGCCGTCGGCCGGAGGTTCGAATCCTCCCGGGCGTAGATGGCTTTGGCTCAAAAATGGGGAGTGTGGCGCAGTTGGTTAGCGCGCTGGGTTGTGGTCCCAGAGGTCGCGGGTTCGAGTCCCGTCGCTCCTCCCAGGAAGCTGGTTCGTAGAGTTTACTTGGTCCATGGAGTTCGTTGGGTTCATTGACTTCTGAGAGCCAGCTGGCAATTCAGATGACGGAGTTTGCCACACTTAGACTCTGTTGAAATAATGCACGAATAATGTATGCGCCCGTAGCTCAACTGGATAGAGCACCGGTCTTCGGAACCGGGGGTTGGGGGTTCAAGTCCCTTCGGGCGTATTCGCAAAAGCAAGACTTGATATGACAATTAGCTTGGCCACGCTTATGTGACATTGGTATGGAGTGTGAAGCATTTCCAGGACTTTGTCATAGTGAATTCCGCAGCTACGCAGAACGATAGGCGCTGTTGTAGGTTTCTTGCTCGCGGCAGGATCAATATTCAGTCCCCAGGCTCCACACTACCAGACTGTTGATAGAACAATGAAGTGAGCTTGCCAGAACGATCACTTGACTTAGCACAAATTGGCTCCTAGACCGGTGCAAAATTCCCACCGCATGTCCCTCAAAGAAACTGTGTCGAGAGATTAGTTGGCATCAACCGCAACACGCGGTTGTCTCTCACTCAACGCTAGAGTAAGATTGAAAGGAGATGAAAATCGGACTTAGCTTAGGTGGTGGTGGTGCGCGCGGTTATGCGCATATTGGTGTGTTATACGCTTTAGAAGAAGCACGGATCAATATCGATCTTATCAATGGGGCGAGCATTGGAGCGATCGTCGGTGGGGCATATGCCCTATACGGTACTTCAGATAAGCTTCAACGGATAGCAGCCGGCCAAGTCAACAAAATGCACCTCCACTACTCCAATGTCTTCCAGAACACGCACGTTAACAACGCGCTTCTACGCAACTGGCTCTTGCAGGCTGCATGTAACATCTCTTCCCTGCGGGCCTCGGTCTATTCCCACAAACGCAACTTGAAGGCACTGGACTTCATATTTGGAGAACACTTGTTCAGTGACACGAGGATCCCGTTCTCAGCCGCTGCTGTTGATATCATTTCCGGAAAGACAGTTTCCATCAACGAAGGCAAGCTAGTCGACGGTGTCCTGCCTTCCATCTCCATCCCAGGAATCTTCCCACCGGTGGCAAGAGACGGGTTTCTCCTCGTGGATGGCGGCGTGCTATCCAACGTTCCAGTGCGCGAGCTGCATAACCAAGGGGCTGACTTCGTCATCGGCGTAGGACTAGGACCGAATGATCTGGTGCGAACAACAAGCAACGGATTCTCTATCGTTACTTACGTCGATCTTCTAAAGGGCGAAGCCCTTGAACAGGCTGAGCTTGAAAGTTCCGACTTTGGCTTCACCGTGCAGTTGCCAGGGTTTGACATGCTTAAGTTCGAGGGGTATGAAAAGGCCATCGCAAAAGGGTACGAAACAGCTCAGCACTATCTACCTCAATTGGAGAGAAAACTTGATGAATCACGAAGCCTCTGAAGGTGCTATCACCCTTGCTCTTGGCGGAATCGGAATACGCGGTGTGCTAAATATTGGGCTACTGCAGGCGCTTGCCGAAGCGGATATCCCTATCAAGAGAATAGTTGCCACAGGGATCAGCGCGATGATCGCTGCCCATTTTGCGTTGGGACGTGATCCCGCGGAAGTTCTTCCTCGTATCACCCGGTTCTTCGAGGATAACCGCCGTTCAATGTGGGGGATCGAGCAGTTGGATGGATTGACCACGGGTGGCAGGCGAGCGGCGGCGCGAAGCATGTCGTATTTTCTCCGCGAGAACCTGTTCTGCCGCTCCAACGTCATGCGCACAGCTGTTTTCTCGTGGGCACTCGTAGAAGACAAACTGACAAAGGCATTTGGCGGAAACACACCTCACGATCTGAAGATTCCGCTCGCTGTGTCGGTGATGGATATCGCAAGAGGCAAAGAGACGCTGTTAAGTGAGGGACCAATTGTCGATCTAGTAAAGGCAGGAATAGCTTTTCCCGGGCTCTTTCCTCCTGTGAAGATCGACGGCAAAAAATACGTCAGCAGTGCTACATACTGCGACGTGCCTCTCTTGTCCCTGAGCGAAGACGATCGCCCGGTCCTAGCAGTTCGTTACCCGAAGCGACCAGAAGCGTGGCGCCCTCGCTCGATCATCGAGGTACTCGCCCGTGTCGATGAGATAAGAGGAGACGCTCTTACTCAGCAAATCCTCTCCAAAGCCGACCAAGTGATCGAACCCAAAATCTCAAGCAACGGAAGCGACTGGCTCAGCTTTCGCAAGATGGAAAGGGCAATCCCTCTAGTCAGGAAAGTATGCGCAGAAGAGATATCGCGATGGACTGCGTAGACTGTATCTAGAAAGACGAAGCCGCTATCGGAATCAGCGTGGCCTAACTAGTTTGCGCTCATTAACTCCGCTTCTCCACACGTTGGTTCATTCAGCACCACTTCCCTTGGTTACGTGATGCACATCACGGAAATTAGTCCGCACCACCACAGAAAGAACTCCCATGGCTGCTTCTCAAGTGTGATCAATTCACGCTCTTCGTTCTGCTACCTTCTTCCTATCATGAAGATGAATACGAAGCGAATGATATTGTGCAGCTTGTTGCTTGTCCTCACACTATCGATCGGCATTACAGCGCTGGCGGATACACCAGTCGCAAACAATGATACTGCGACTACGGCTGAAGACTCTGCGATAACGATAGTTGTCCTTACAAATGATACAGGCCTTGGCGATACGCCGATCACGATCACGATCGCCTCGGAGCCAAGCTTCGGAACAGCACTTGTCAACCCGGACAAGACGATCACCTATACCCCTGTCGCAAACTACAACGGGACAGACATGTTCATATATTAACTTGTAGATGGTAGCGGCACATCGACGGCACAGGTTACAATTACCATCGTTTCAGTGAATGATACTCCTGTGCTGGAAGAGAATCTGTTCGGCACCGAGGCGGACACTCCTGTTACCATTACGCTGCGAGCCACCGACCCGGAACTCGATACGTTCTACCCCAAGGACGATCTCCTCACGTTTGCCATTGTCAATGGTCCAAGGCACGGAAGACTCGACGGGGGACCTAACGAAAACCACCTACGAGACACCGCACACTGCCATTGTGACGCTCACGTATACACCTGATGCCAGCTACTCCGGAGACGACGACATAACGTTCTCAGTTACCGACATTGGCAGCGCAGTCGGCACGGCACAGATTTTTGTTAGGGTAGGAGTTCCTCCAGAAACAGGTCTCCTCTCCGGCAGGTGGACAGGGTCGTTCACCGTTGATGGACAATCCTTCTCCTTCACTGCGTTCAGCACGAGCATCGCTGCCGTCTATCAGATCGGGGCATTCCGCACGCAAGCCACAGCCAGTTGGTCGATGGATTCTTTCACCTCCCTCAACTTCAACACAAGCTTCCCGCTCGGGGGTCTATCGATTGTATCGAGCCTGTCGTTTAACCCAATAGGGCCAGATTACTTCCGTTACTGGCAGACGACAACACGCTTTCCGATCTCCGGCTTCAATCTGTCCCACACGTTCTACCTTGCTTCCAGCCAGACCGACTCCTACACGCTGTTTAATGCCACCTGGCAGATGAATGACGTATCAGTTACCAGCACGACAAGGTTCTCCACACTCAGCTTTTGCTTCGCAAGCGAGAAGATAACGGCACGTTGGGGATTGGAGGGGTGTGACATCGATATCGATGCTCAGCTCTCCATCGTTCAGCAAGGATTCGACTATTTCTCGTTTACGATACGCGATATTCCGATCCTCCCGCCGGACGCAATTGGCGTAGGCATCTTTCTGCGAGTTACAACAACCTTCTCGCTCACAAGCAAGACCCTGGATGCCACAATCTATTGTCAATCCGATTGGCTCGACTGCTTCCGCGTACTGTGCGAGGTGGTTGGTGGAGACGGACTGAGTATCAATGGTGTCTCCATCTACGGCTTGCAGTTCCAGACCACTTTCCCGGGTGGGGTAAGTGTCCGTACAGACACATCCTTTTCCGAAGAGAAGAATGCCTCTCTAACTGGTTACTCCGAGTACTTCGAGCGCTTCCGGCTCTCCGGGCCAACGGAATCTTGTTGTGGATCGCCGGGCAACTGGGAAATCCGCACCTACTTCCAGTGCACTAGCACAACGCTCTTTGATTGGGGGATGACGTCTATCAGCGCTACGGAAGTTCTCACAGATGCTGTTCGCTTCTCGATCGGCCTCACCTTCCGTGCCACTGCACCCATCTGGCAGATAACCACTGGTTGGCAGGTCAACTGGTAGAAGAAGAAATCGCAGCGCAAATCTGTGGACTGCGGGGCTGAGTCACAGGAGATAATCCGACCACTTAGCCCCGCTCCTCTGCAAGATGTGATGTAATCAATGGTAGATGAACTCACCAGCGGAAAGCCGAGATATGGAGCGAGCAATAAGGCGCACGTTGGGTGGTCTATTTCCCAGCATTTGCTCAGTGGTAACGCCGGTCAGGACAAGGGCGCTGTCGATCCCCGCTTCGCCCGCCCCCAAGATGTCGGTCTCCAAGCGATCGCCTATCATCAGCGTTTCCTCGGAGCTGCACCCCGCCTTTTCTAGTGCGATCTCAAATGCGATTCTCGATGGTTTCCCTACCACAGCGTGGGGAGAAAATCCCATCCCTCTGAGCGCTCCAATCACCGCACCGGCACCTGGCTGAGGCCCATCGGGGGTAGGAAATGTAGGGTCTTCGTTTGTCGCCAGCAACCGTGCCCCAGCAAGAAGAGCACGCAATCCCTGCGCTAGACGCGCGTATGTCAAATTCCTATCCATGCCGGCAACGACCCAGTCTGCTTCGCTCGGGGAGACAAGGTTGTGTCCGCAGTTTGATAGTTCCCTGGACAATCCTTCCTCCCCCAACGGCCACACGCGCACGAGCCCGAAGTGCTCGCGCAGGTACTGCGAAGCAATGAACGCGCTATTTACTATGTCATCCGCCTCAATCGGGAAGCCAGCTTGATGAAGGGTCAACGCCACCTGATCGCGACTGCGAGTTGAGTTATTCGTTAGGAGAACTACCCGCCCAATCTTTTGCAGTTTCGCTACGCCATCGATCGCTCCAGGAATGACTTCACCACCGCGCACGAGGACGCCATCGACGTCAACGAGAAAAGCACGGTAAGACTTAAGTACTTTGTTTTTCATTGGTCAATGGTACGCGAGAAGCGTCCGCATCTACACCTATGTGGCAATCAAAAAGAACACAACAAAGAACATGGAGAGGATCACGAGAATCGCATCTTCAAGATGGAATATCCGCTGGGAAAGATTCAGGGGGTGCCTACGAAGGGCGAGATACACAAGGAATCCCGCAACGATGATGGCTAGGCTCTCGCCTGCTTTGGAAACGTTCAGCCAGGAAAGAATATCTACGTGAGGGGTAAGTATGAACGAAAGCGACAGGAATGCGATGATCGGTACGACAAGTATGCTGTAGGAAACAACCTTTTCAACGTTGTCTGTTTCTCCATGTCGCAGATGGAAGAGCGGAACCAATTTAGAAAACGCGATCACCGTCCCAAGGGATACAAAGACCAAGAGCAGGTGAATGGAAATGGAGTGGGTAGCAAGACTGAGTAGTCCCTTGCCGCAGAACCCCGCTAGTGGAGGCAGGCCAACGATTGCCAATGTCCCAACCAGGAGGGCGATACGCGTTGCACGTGGGATCTTCTCTTTGCGAGCAACTTGCTCGGGGATGAATGCGCTTCCGGTCGTATTGACAACGTCCCCTGCCGCGAGAAAGAGGAGTCCTTTGAACAGTCCATGAGCAACGGCGTAACTGATGCTTCCAGCTATCGCCACCGGCGTCCCAATTCCAATGCCGATGAGCAAGTAGCCCACTTGAGAGAGTGTGCTAAACGCAAGCATTCGCTTCAACTCATAGGTGAACGTGGCGTACAGCGCACCGATAATGCCAGTCAGCCCTCCCATCACGACAAGTGGGAGTGATATGTCAATAACTCTCGACAGACGGAACAAGACAACAACCCCCATCGTTATCACCAGACCAGAGAGGAGAGCAGAAACGGCCGGGGAAGCGCTGGCATGCGCCGCAGGAAGCCACAGCGAAAAGACAAAGATACCCGCCTTGATCGAGACACCAACGACAAGGAGTGTCGACGCTACGATTAACCACATCGGGTCATGCAGACCAGCGATTCGCTCAGCGAGGAGTGCAAGATTGAGCGTTCCTGTGTGGTAGTAGATGATCCCCACCCCGAACAAGTACATCGCCATTCCAAGCGCAGCGAGAATCAGATAATTCAGACTTGCCCATATCTGTTGCGCCTTCCGCTCGTAGCCAACAAGGAGAAAGCTCACCAGCGTCAGAAGCTCGATGATGACGTAGATGTTGAATAGGTCCCTGGCCAACACAAGAGCGAACACCGAAGCAAGAAGAAAGTGTATAAGGACGTAGAAGTACGGTTGCAGTCGTTCCCGCCACAGATAGACGGTCACTGAAAGGGTGAGGACAAGCGCAAGCAAGGAGAAACCAAGGGTGATCTTGTCCGCCACAAGCTCGATCCCGAGGTCCCGCCCCCAGCCACCCAGAACGATGGAGATTGATCCGCTTGCCCACACGCGCACCCATGACAAGGCTATGAGTGCCGCGTCAACAAGAAGCGCAACGGGAACAAGCCGGCGTGCTGCGCGCTGCCAGAGGAGGCTCAGCACACCAAGGAGGAAGTGACCGAGAGGGAGGAAGGCGATGATCATGACCTCTTCTCCTTCTCAACTTCGTGAGCGATTCTCTGCGAGTCTGTGGTGTGATAGCGCTCGACGAGGAGCATCACAAAGACAAGCGCCAACGCAAGGAGAGCGAAGTTGATCACGATTGCCGAGATAACGAGCGCCTGTGGAAGAGGATCAACGTAATTAACACCTGGCCCATGCATGATCGGAGCAATTCCATCGTTCTCGGCGTTGAGCGAGACGAGAAACAGGAAACTGCTGCTGTCGATCAAGCCAAGCGCGAGAAGCTTTATCACTAGATCGCGCCGGATAATAAGTGCTAGTACTCCGATCCCGAACAGGACAACGCCGATCGTCACACCATTTATCGGCCCCATTAGATCTCTCCCCTGTGACGGATGAACGAATAGATGATTACCCAAGTTCCAATGAACACCTTTACACCGATCAGCAAGTTATGGATGGGGATCGTGCCCCCACTGAACAGGCTGCCCACCCTCCCCGGCTTAAGCAGGTCGGTCAGCGGCAAACGTCCGAAGAAGACAGGAGTGACCGCAAAGAGAAGTATGACAAGTAGAATCCCCCATTCGATCTGCTCAATTACCTGTTCATGGAACCTGCGCGCCACTACCTCAGCCCCCAGCGCGGCAGCACACAGAAGGAGGCCAGTCCCTCCGACTGCCCCTCCGCTGAACCCTCCACCAGGAGACAGATGCCCGAAGATGATGAGATACATTCCGATCATGATTATCGGACCAAACAACAAGTCTGCGCCTATGCGCACCACTGGAGACTCAGCAACTCTAGCCACGCGCGGCTTCTTACTCTGGTCGGCGTTCAGATAGAAGCGAACACCGAGTACAGCCATGGAGAAGATCAGAAGCTCAAACAGTGAATCGTACAGACGGTAGTTGAGATATATCCCGCTCACCAGGTTCACCGCGCCGGTGTCAGATGCGCCTGCGCGAAGATATGGATTATCCGTGCTTTTCTGAGGCCCGAGGTAGCCTGATGTCACTAACAGAAGCACACAGAAGCCCGATACGAGTAAGACAGCAAGAACAGCTATTACTGTTCGCCTCATGACAGGTGTCTCCCGATCATCCTTTCCAGCTCTCCGCTACCTGAAATCCTCTCCAAGTACTCGTCTAGTTGATCAAGGAGCTCAGGTTGATCCGGCGAGATAAGGAACCCGTAGGAGAAATCGCCTTCGATGCGCTCGACATCATAACCGGAGAGATTGATACGCGAGACAGCAAGGAACCGCGCGAGATCGAGCGTGACAGAGATCGGCCTATGCTCACGAATCGCCTCCAGTACGTCTTCGAAGTATTCCTCGTGCACGCCACGCTTTGGGCCACGCATCTCCCCGCTTGAAACACGATACAAAGCAGAAGGAAGATATTCTGCTGTGATCAGCGCTTCCTTGTTCTGCACTTCCCGGATAATCCCGCCCGCACCGATGTCAGCTTCTCCGCGCATAAGAGAAGGCCTTACATCGTCGCGAGGAACGATGCGCACGACAAGATCGAGGCCAAGTTCTCGGGAAAAGCCCGATAAGATCTCCTGTTCCAACCCGACGATCATGTCGCCTTCACTGGCAAGAAGTCTTGGCACCTCATCGCAGACGATCACCAGGCGACCTGTCTTTCGGATGGCAAGGACGTAGGTGAACGTAACTAATGCTGCCCCAATCGCTGTTTCCGTAATTGCAACATCCGGAGCGTGGGCGAAGAGGTACGTGGCAGCAAGGACAAGGCTGAACAGGCCCATTCCGATCACCGCACTCAAGCGCCGCCGCTGAGATAAAGAGAAGATCGCAAGTGCAGGAAGGAGCAGAAGCAGTACACTTCGGGCAATCACTCCACATCATCTCCCGATCCGTGCCGCATAACAAATGCGCTCTTTGCTATACTGTGGGTAATAATTGGATTCGTTAGAAGGAGAAGGAGTAACAGGAGCCCCAGCTTAAGATCATCTGCCGATAAACCGTTTCGAACGATCAGTCCGATCAGAATCAGACCGAGTCCAGCGTTGTCTGACACACCGCTTGCCTGCAAACGAGAGTAGACGTCGCGAAAGCGCAGGATACCAATTGTTCCTATCACGACAAACAGCAGACCAAGCCCGATCAGGATGTCACTGATCATCGATGTCCTCCGCCTCGTTCCATGAACCGCGCCAGGATAACCACACCGAGGAAGCTCAACGCTGCATACACAATCGTTGCATCCAGATAGGCGTGACGGCCACTAATCACAGAGACAATGGCCAGAAGCACAAAGATGCGGTTGCTCGCCGCGTTGTAACCCAATAATCTATCCCAAGCATGCGGGCCACGAATCACGCGGTACAGGACAGCAAGAAGTGACAACAGCAGCACACACTCGGAGATCAGCATCATTTCCTCCCGGCAAAAATGGGCAAGAGTCTACGCTCGATCGATTCCTTGATCGTCTGCCAATTACCCCGATGCCCTCGCGCGCGCAGCCAGTGCACGTACAGGATGTCTCCCTCCAGCAACAGCGAGATCGTCGATGGAGTAAAGGTAATCGAGTTAAGGAGGAGAAACTGTCCTATCGGGTCCTTGAGGCGAACAGGGAGCGCAACGATACGGCTGTCTTCTCTCTTGCTAAGTATGAGGCCACTCGTATACAGAGTCGAGACGATGAATCGCCACAAGAGGACAGCCACGAACGTTAAGAGAAGGTGAATACGCCCGACCAGCCTGCCCAGCGATGGAATGTGGATTGAAGGAAATAGATGCTGCTGAAGGAGTGTAATCCCAATTGCAACAGCGACCCCAATCAAGAGAATAACAGCGTCTGTACTCTGCACAAGCGCGATCCACACAAGGACCAACAGCAAGAATAGCGTACTCATCTCATCCCCTCCCGGTTACTAATGCTAATAATGGCAGTCACGAACCGATATGGCAAGAAACGCAGTAGCTGCACGCGTGAGTGGCGCCAACGAACGACTCCGTCAATTTACGCACTGTCCCCGTTGGGCAGACGGTAAATACAAGCTATACATTCAAGATTCTAGAGGTAAGCGAGACTTTGGTGAGCGTGACGATTCAGCCGCCCGGTTCGCCGTTTGGATTGCAAGACGCATTCGCTGGTTCGTTCACTCTTGCGCCGGGAGACAGGTAATGAGCTACCCCATCGCGAGATCACTATCATGGCGAAGAAATAAACTTGCGAGGAAAAAGCGATCCACCGCACAAAGCGGTGGATCGCTCACGTGTTCTACTCTTTCAGCCTACTGCTGTACGTATTGAAGCTTCACTTCGAGGATATTGACAATCTTCTGCAGCGTGTCAAGAAGCTTGCCGCTTCCAAACCTATCGAATACGGGCTTTCCACCCTGCGATGATTGAAAGCGAGAAAACGGTCCCCTTCCTTCCATCTGACCAGGCTTCGCACTCTGCCCGCCTAAGCGCTGTGCAAAACGCTCCGCAAGTTCGGGGTGATTAGCCCTCATCTGCTGCATCCATGCGGGCATGCTCGCCTGGTTTGCAGCTTCATCGCCCTGCTGGCCCTGAGGTTGACGCCCCATCCAGTTCTGGTTCGGTGCCGCTCCCTGCTCTCCTGGCCTCATCGCCGGTGATCGCGGTCCCATGCCGACGGGAAGCTTTCCCTCAAGCCCGAAGTTTGCTCCCTTCATGAACGCATCGCGCAGTATCTCTCCCTGCTCGATCGTCAGGATGCCCTTGAGCTGATCGAGTGCCTGCCTCACGTTATCTTGGAATGCTTTCGTCTGATCCGTCATCTGCAACTTGAAGTTCGCGAGCGCTGTCTCCAAGTCAGTGGAGCTTCCGGTGAATTGGACCATCTGCTTGGTGAACGCGTCCTTCTTTTCCTTTAGTCCGTTCGCCTCGGAGAGGATACCGGCAAGGATGTCGTGTACCTGCTGCATCTGCGTTGGAGTGAGCTCCAGCTTGTTGATCGTGATCGCGAGTCCTAATTCATCGGCGTTTGCTACTCCGGTCGTTTGAGCGATTGCCGGGATAACCGCGAATAAACCTACAGCAATCGCAACTGCCAGTGTCAGTCTTGCTCTTTTCATGATGAACCTCCTTATCGATTTGGGTAGATGCTACCGTCCATCAATGAAGGAGTGGCTGCAAAGTTGTGGCGTTTCTGTGAAGGAGATTAGCTATCGCTGTGATGCGTGTTCTGTTGCAAGTTGCGTTCATGCGCCTTTCGTTGCTCGTCCTGTTCGTAAGCCTCAATGATCCGCGCCACAAGAGGATGGCGGACAACATCGGCCTTTTTGAGGTTGACAAAGGAGATCCCCGGTACTCCATTGAGAATCGCGTGCACGCTCGCCAATCCCGACACCCCATCCTCAAGGTCGACTTGGGTAACGTCTCCCGTGATTACTGCCTTGGAGTTGAACCCCAAGCGAGTGAGGAACATTTTCATCTGAATCGATGTCGTGTTCTGTGCCTCATCGAGAATGACAAAGCTGTTGTTTAAGGTCCGCCCACGCATAAACGCAAGCGGGGCCATCTCGATCCGCCCGTATTCTGTGAGCTTTTCAAATTCCGTCGCCGGGATCATATCAAAGATCGCGTCGTACAGTGGCCGCAGATAGGGGCTTACCTTGGCCTGAATGTCACCCGGGAGGAAACCCAGCTCCTCACCCGCCTCAACAGCCGGACGCGTGAGGATGATCCGCTTCACCTTCTCTTTTTTCAGGTAGTCGATCGCCATGGCGACAGCCAGGTACGTCTTCCCCGTGCCAGCCGGGCCGATGGAGAAGACGATGTCGTTATCGCGCATTGCCTGCACGTAGCGATGTTGACCAACGGTCTTTGCTCGGATCTCCTCTCCCCAGTGCGTCACCCGCACCACATCTGACAACGCTCCCTCGACTGAGTTTCCGCTCTTTATCTGCGAGATGAGGTAGCGAACGTCAGTCACACTGGGCATGTGGTTTGACTCAACGACATCTAGCAGCTTCTCGAACAGGGAGCGCACCTTCTCTACCTCGCCCGGATCCCCTTCGATGTGCACCGTCTCTCCCCGCGCGACAATCTGCGCCGAGAATGCCTTCTCGATCTCCTTTAGGTTACGATTGTACTCACCGAGGATAGCGGTCGATTCTGTGTTGTCTCGCAGTCTAATCTCGGCGCTTCCATTCTCGGTCATTGTTCATCCCCCATCAGTATTCCACCCCTTGCGTTCTCGACACGCACGGCAATCTCTTCGCCAGGATCGTGCGATACGGCTGTGCGCACGTGCGTATCGATATATCCGCATGTGTACCCGCGCCATTTGCCATCCTCTATTTCCTCTTCCAGAAGAACACTAACGGCCTTCCCGACATAACTTGAGAGGAGATCCTGTTGTGTCGCACGATAGATCCGTTCTGCCTCTTCCGCGCGTGCACGTTTCACCACTTCTGGCACTTGATCGTGCATGCGCGCCGCAACCGTCCCTGCGCGCGGAGAGTACCGGAACAAATGTAGGTTTGCAAACCCCACTTCTTCGATCATCGCCATTGTATTAGCAAATGCTGCGTCCGTCTCTCCGGGGAAGCCCAATATGATATCCGCCCCGAACGTTGCCTGCGGGATCATGCGCCTGATTAGATCGACACGGGACAGGAAGAACTCGCGCGTGTAACCGCGGGCCATCGCTTTTAACACGTCGTTGTCTCCGCTTTGAAGTGGGATGTGAAAGTGCGGGCAGGCACGATCGCTTCCCGCGAAGACCGCCACGAGTTGTTCGTCTATCCCGTACGGGTTGATCGAGGCCAAGCGAAGGCGACGCAATCCGTCAATCCGCAAAAGGTCTTCGCTCAATGAAGCCAGGTTTCCATCAGGCGGCGAAAACTGCGCCAGGTTGATCCCGGTGAGGACGATCTCGGGGTAACCGTTCTCCATGAGAGCGTGCGCCTCATTGACAATGGCCTCAACGGACTTGCTGCGCGATGGCCCGCGCACCTGGGTCGTGCGGCAGAAGGTGCAAGCACGATCGCAGCCATCTTGTACCTTGAGAAAGGCGCGAATTCGCCCAGGCTGTGCTGATATTCGCTCTTCTTCCATCGGCATCACCCTTGTGGCGGGCAAGAGGCCCATCTCGCCAGACAGAGCACGATCGATAACCTCATTGATCCGCGTCTTCCAAGCATTTCCAGCAATAAGATCAACCTGATCGAGGCCCGACAGTCCGCTTGCCACGGCATCTCCAACGCAGCCGATGACGATGATCTTCGAGCTAGCGTTCTCCCGGCGCAATCGGTGAATCGTCTGGCGCGCTTTCCGCTCGGCGAGTGATGTAACGGTACACGCGTTGACCACGTAGACATCTGCATCATGGGAAACAATCTCGCATCGCGGCGCGAGGAATTCGCGCATCATCTGTGTTTCGTACTGATTCACGCGACAGCCAAACGTGATCAGCGAAACTCGGAGGCCCACTTGGTCGCTATTCATAGGTAGATAAGGATACACCGTCCTCCTTTCACTCAACAAGTACAAACCACAGCCGCACAATGATGTCACTCAGCTTACCAATTACTCAGGATATTACTCTCATTTCGATCTCGTGCATGTTTGGGCATGGCTGCGTTAGCCAAAGCACTTGTGTGAATTCCTAGGCCCGTGGATTACCGTTGGTTGCATTCTTTATAGCTCAATAAGCATACATGGTAATAATCCGTCTTGCCTATTGACTTCGCCGCCCATTCTCGCTATGGTAGAAAGTAATTGTGGTACCAATAATAAAGAGTAAAGGAGGTGGTATTTACTTAACATTGCGTGTAGTGTTGTTTGTTGCTTGCTTTTGACAAGCAAATCCCAAGGAGGTGGGATATGTATCGCAAATTGATAATCAGCGGGTTACTGGTCTGCCTAATGGTGGGCGCCTTTGCTGTTGGAACATGGGCTGCATCAGCCGATAAGACACTGCGCATCGCATTTGATGCTGCTGATCTTAAGACCCTTGATCCAGACTACGCTGCAGCGACGATGGATCGTGCCGTGGTAGACATGGTCTTCAACGGTCTTGTCCGCTATAAGCCAGGGGATATCAGCCAGTTTGAGCCTGATCTGGCGACAAGCTACGAGATCTCTGCCGACGGGCTAACGTGGACCTTCCATCTACGCAAAGGAGTGATGTTCCACCCGTGGAACGGCAATCCTGGCTATGAAATGACTGCAGATGACGTTGTCTATTCGCTCAATCGAGCGGCAAATGCAGATACATCGGCTTATGCCGGAGGGTACACTGGTTTCACCTTCACCGCGGTCGATAAGTACACAGTGAAGATCACGACAGAGAACGCCCTTTCGCCGGCGCTGTTCCTCCCCAAGGTGGCCAACTACGCAGGGGGATTCATCGTCAGTAAGAAGGCAGCAGAAGACTTAGGTAACGGGTTTAAGACGCATCCAGTAGGCACTGGTCCGTTCATGTTCAAGTCTTATGCTCCTATGCAGAAAGTCGTTCTTGTCGCCAACAGCAAGTACTTCCGCGGCGCTCCCCTGTTGGACCAGGTCGAAGTTTGGTACATGCCCGACGTAAACAGCCGCAAGGCAGGCTTGGAGACGGGAGAACTCGATGTGATCGAAGGGGTTAGGGAGCAGATGTGGGTCAACGCGATGAAGTCCGAACCGGACACCGTTGTTGATGTCTTCGGTCCAGGAGAGACAGTGACCGTTCATCTGAACGTCACCTACGGACCCCTAAAGGACATTCGCGTTCGTCGGGCGATCGCTTATGCTCTCAATCGCAGTGAGCTTCTCGCGTTCATCGGTGCTGACGTAGCGACTCCACTATACTCTGCAGTTCCGTCTACCCTTGCCGGTGGACTGACAAAAGAAGAAGTGGCAAGCGCTGGCCTCCTCTACCAGGTCAATTTGGATAAGGCAAAGAAGCTCCTCGCGGAAGCAGGCTATCCCAATGGTTTCTCGCTCAAGGAAGTAATCTCCGAACGAGCAAGCTACAAGCAGCCGTTTGTCAACATTCAATCCCAACTGAAAAAAGTGGGAATCGACCTCGATCTGCAGGTAGTCGATCACTCGACCTACCATGCGATGATCCGCAAGGACGTTAACCCGATCACCCTGTACATCTGCTGGCGCCCGAACGCTGATGTGTTCCTTACAAGGTTCTACGATTCGGCGTCGATTGTCGTCACTGGGAGTAAGCCAGACACGAACTTCTCGCACTACACAGGAATCGATTGGCTGATCCATGCAGCACGTGTGGAACTCAATCCCACTGTTCAGGCAATGATGTGGAAGACGGCACAACTGAAGCTTCTGGATGATGTTGCCTCTTATCCCCTGTACATACTTCAGTTTGCGTTTGCGCGCAACAAGTCGGTAAACTACGGTTACGACCTTAAGTCTAGCCTCGCTCTTTACCCACAAATAAACGAGAAAACACACAAATAGTATCTAATGGATGCGGGCCACGCTAAGGCTAACGCGGCCCGCATCCCCTTTTCTTGAAGAGAGGGAGATAACTCTAACCAATGATCTCGTATATCGTGCGTCGCATTTTCCTTGCGGTACCTATTATGCTTGCCGTCTTCACTCTCGTCTTCTTGCTCGTGCGCGTTGCTCCTGGCGATCCTGCGGTGGCTGCTCTTGGCGACTACGCGTCGCAAGAGGCGGTACAGGCCCTGCGGGACAAGATGGGCCTGAACAAACCTCTTTGGGTCCAGTACGGTGACTCGTTGTACGAGTTCGTTCACGGCAACCTCGGCTCCTCGTTAATCACCAACGAGCCTGTAGCGAGGCAAGTGGCGGCAGCACTCCCCTATACATTGGAGCTGACCTTTGTTGGAATTCTCTTGGGTACAATACTCGGTATTCCGATCGGAATCATCACCGCTCTTAGGAGGAATCACCTCATTGACTATATCGGGCGAGCAGCCTCACTGACCGGTCTTTCCCTACCTGCATTTTACATGGGAATATTATTAATGCTGCTGTTTTCCATTAGATTACGAATCTTCCCAAGCGTTGGCGGAGGGGATCTTCTCAACATCGCAAGCAACATCAGGTACCTATCACTTCCCGCGCTCACTCTCGGGATAATCATGATGGCCTACATCACCCGCATGACCCGCTCGTCTTTTCTCAACGTCCTCCAGGACGATTACGTACGTACCGCACGCGCAAAAGGGTTGTCAGAGAGAACTGTCATCTACGGGCACGCACTGCGTAACTCGATCATCCCCATCGCCTCGATCATCGGAGTATACTCGATCGTTCTGCTTGGTAGCTCCGTGATGACAGAGGTCGTCTTCTCCCGTCCCGGATTAGGAAAACTGATGGTCGGAGCTATGAAACAGCGCGATTATGCTACCCTGCAGTCGGTAATGCTGATCTACGCCACGTTCGTGGTGGTAATCAACCTAATCACAGATATCTCCTACGTGTTCTTTGACCCCAGGATAAGGTATAGCTGATATGGACCGACGACGAAAGATCCTACGCACGTTTATGAAGAATAAGGCAGCACTGATCGGGGCAATCGTCGCTTTATTGATCGGCATCGTGGCTATCTTTGCCCCACTAATCTCTCCGGCCGATCCTCTAGAGCAAGACGTATTCCATCGCTTGTCCCCTCCTGGACACTCACACCTGTTGGGAACTGATGTCTACGGACGAGATGTCCTGTCACGCATCCTGTGGGGGTCGCGAGTATCACTGACCGTGTCGGTAAGCTCCGTATCCATCGCCATGGTCATTGGAACAATCCTGGGGATGATCGCCGGTTTCCGGGGAGGGAAGGTGGAAGCGACAATTATGCGTGGTGTCGACATTCTCATGTCCTTCCCCACGCTGATTCTTGGGTTGGTGGTAATGGCCGTTCTGGGAAGTGGTTTGAGTAAGCTCATCTTTGCGATCGCGATCGCCCTCATTCCCCGTTTCGTGCGCATCGCACATGCCCCAACCTTAGAGATGAGAGAAAAGGACTTTGTCGAAGCAGCGCGGGCGCTCGGGGTAAGCTCCACCCGTCTGTTGACCCGACATATCCTTCCCAATATCTTTGGCGAGGTACTGGTCATGGGAACGCTGTGGACGGCAACAGCGATCCGCATGGAAGCCAATCTGAGCTTCATCGGACTGGGAGTAAGGCCTCCCACCCCCACTTGGGGGAACATGATCCGATCTGGAGTGGAACAACTAGCCGTATCCCACTGGCTAGCGATCTTCCCGGGAATTGCTATCCTAGTTACTGTCCTCTCGTTCAACATGTTGGGCGATGGTCTGCGCGATATCACGGATCCAAAGCTCTACGAATGAGCTCTAGTACACACACCTCAAGAGCAAGCGGATATGGCGCGCTTCACGTCAATTCACTAGCGCTCATGATAGGCATTTGTTAACTGGAGGAGAAGGTTCAAGCATCCCACGCCATGCGGGCAGCAATACAGAAAACCAACCCACAGCAAGGCATCACAGTTGACATTCACAGTTTGTTGTGATAGGGTCAAGTCTAAGGATCGATTTTGAGGGGGAGAACAATGCGTAAGCAGATCCTATTTGCCCTGGGTGCGGTAGTTGTTGTCATTGGAATTGTCATCGGATGGTATCTTGTCACGCAGCGCCACGTCGGACGTTTGGTAGCGCAGGGAAAGCGAACTAACATCCTGGTATTGGGCTTGGACAAGGCGGGAAGCAAGCATCGCAGCGATACGATGATGCTCTTGAGCTTGTCCCCCAGCAAGGATGTTGTGCTTCTCTCCATCCCACGCGACTTGCGTGTCAAACTCGACGATGGCAGCTTTCACAAACTGAATGCTGCCTATGCAACCGGCGGAGCAACACAGGCCCGCAAGACAGTCGGCAGCCTACTCGGAGTTAACATCCCATTCTACATTGCGCTTGACTACGCTGTCTTTGAACAGCTCATCGACCAACTCGGTGGCGTAACGATGACCGTGGATCAGGCGATGAAATACGACGACAATAGTGCCAATCCGCCGCTGCACATCGACATTCAGCCAGGAACACAAACATTTGATGGCAAGACTGCCATGGAGTACGTCCGCTACCGCGGAGATAGCGGTGATCTGGGAAGGATCAGCAGGCAACAGAAGCTACTAACAGCGATCTTGCAGGAGCGCTTCCAGAACAAGGACTACACCAGCATACACAAGATGGTTCGAGCGATCAATCCGTACCTGCACACGAACCTATCCCTCGTTGACTTGTACGACATAGCGAAAATCGTGCATGGAGTGGACGTGCAACATGTCCAGATGGCGACAATCCCCAGCACTCCTGTTACAATCGGCGATATCAACTTCCTTGAACCGCAGGTGGTGGCAATGGAGAGCATGATCGCTCACCTAATCCGGGGAGTAAATCTCCTCACCCCAAGTGACATCACAGTAGCTGTATTCAACGGTAATGGGACAAGAATGGTAGCAAGCAGAGCGGCTGCTTACCTCAAGGCACGCAACTTTGTGATTGATAAGATCGCTAACGCCGAGACCTTCGGTTACGATAAGACCTACATCATCGCCCTGAACGATATGGCGAAGGCCCAGATGCTGCAAGCTACGCTACCGCAACCCGATGACGCGACGATCGTCTCCCCCGACGAATTGTCCACGCACTACAGCGCCCTTCTACCATACACTCCGAAAGGCACCGACCTCCTGTTGATCGCCGGAAAGGGATTTGATATTAATGAGTAACCAAAATGGCTTGTTAGATACAATCCTCCATCTGATCGATGAGAAGAAGGGAGGGCGCAGTGTAGTCATCGACCTGCGCGATGCGCCTATTCCGACCGAGTACTTCATCATCGCCGAGGGAGAGAACCCAGTACACGTAAAGGCAATTATATCAGCACTGCGATCAAACCTGCCTCACAAGCCGCTACACCGCGAGGGCGTGAGTGAACAGCGCTGGGTTGTCCTCGACTACGGAGACATCGTCGTACACGTATTCACCAAAGAGGCACGCGACTTCTACGACATAGAATCGTTATGGGCAGATCACATTGTGACGTAAGAGACTCGCCACCCACATCGGATTGGATCGTTTCTACCTTCCACGCATCACCCGATCACCCAACTCCCGTTTGGATGCTTTGACGAAGAAGCTAATAGCGGATAGAATCAGTAGGATCAGGCCAGAGTGGCGGAATTGGCAGACGCGCGGGACTCAAAATCCCGTGGCCCTCGGGTCGTGTGGGTTCGACTCCCACCTCTGGCAGAGTATCTGTTATTATCTTGTCGCACGGTGACTCCCTTCGGATGTTTTAGTGTATGATTTGTGATATGGGCATAGCATTAGAGGGGCTTTCTAACCATCAAACCCATTCCCAGGAATGAGAATGCCAGAACGCATCACACGGAGGCAACACTAAGCAATCGTCGAGAAACAATCCCCAATCGTTCTGAATGTAGGGGCTCCTAGTCTCCGTCACTCCCCCACGGTCGGGTCTTCTCGTCGCGCGTCTTGCGACTGCGGCGCAGGTAAGTGGGAATATCAAAGTCATCTGCGCCAAGCGGTCTTTCTTTCTGCATCTTGGCGAGCATCGTCTCGTTTCCCAGCGCGGATCCCTCTTCTTCATCGCCCGGACGGACCACGGCAAATCCAGTAGCGATCACTGTCAAGCGCACTTTCTCCATGCCGTCGCGAATCGCTGTCCCAAAGATGATGTCGGCCCGATCGGAGACCGCCTCACGGATAAGGGACGCTGCCTCGGTGACTTCCTCCAGCGTGAGGTCGTTACCGCCTGTGATGTTCATGATAACCTTGCGTGCGCCCTTGATTGAGGCATCGAGAAGGGGTGAAAGGATCGCGTTTCTCGCCGCTTCCTTGGTCTTTCCTTCTCCTTCTCCCTCACCGATTCCCATCATTGCCGTGCCCGCACCGCGGATTACGCTCTCGATGTCGGCAAAGTCGAGGTTAATCATGCCGGGGACCGTTATCAGATCAGATATTCCCTCGACTCCTTGCCGCAGCACCTCATCCGCCATCTCAAATGCACGCGTTATTGGCATGTCCGTAGGCGCAACCTTTAGCAGTTTATCATTGGAGATTGTTATCAACGCGTCAACCTCTTGAGAGAGACGGCTAATTCCCGCCTCGGCCTTCTCAGCACGGGCCAAGCCTTCAAAAGAGAACGGGCGAGTGACAATACCTGTAGTGAGTATCCCGGCCTCCTTGGCCAGCGATGCGATCACCGGAGCTGCTCCCGTTCCTGTCCCACCCCCCATTCCGCAGGTGATGAACGCCATGTCTACACCGCTCAGCAGGTCTGCAATCTCCTCGTGGCTCTCTTCAGCAGCCAAACGACCAATCTCAGGGTTCCCACCGGCGCCAAGGCCGCTCGTCAGTTTTCTTCCAATCTGCAACGTGTGGTGTGCTTGTACTACATCTAACACCTGCGCGTCGGTGTTCACCACAACGAGCTCTACTCCATTTACGAGATTGTTGGCGAACATACGGTCGACGGCATTGCCGCCGCCGCCGCCAACTCCAATGACCATCAATCGCGCTGGAGGGGTAAGAGTCCTCTCATCTACCATTGCCATTCCTCTCCTACCCCCGGAAGAAACGATTGAACCAGGCGAAGAGCTTGTTAATCAACGACCCCTTCTTCCTATCATATCGCCTCTTTGAAAAGTCTTTGGTCTCGATCGCGTATCGCAACAGCCCAATTGACGTGGCATAGATTGGGGACTCCACGATATCGCGCAATCCATGTATCCCTTGTGGAATCTTCCCACGGCGCACCGGAATGCCATAGCGCTGGTGAGCAAACTCCACTATCCCATCCAGAAGGGACGTTCCACCAGTGAGTACGAGTCCAGCGGGCACAAGGTCACGATAGCCGGCATCCTCAACTTCTTGCATCGCCAGGTCGAGGAGTTCCTCAACGCGCGGTTCAATGATCTTCGCGAGCTTCTTCTTGGAGACGGTCTTCTTCTCGTCGCCGCCAATCGTTGCCACTTCGATCTTCTCATCTTCACCAACGCTCTCTACCAGCGCAGTCCCTGCCTGCTTCTTGATGAGTTCAGCCTCTTCAATCGGAGTCTGCAAACCCACGGTGATATCGTTTGTAATATGCTCTCCAGCGATGGGGATGACCTTGGAAAACCAGATGTCTCCTCCGCGGAAGACACTGATATCCGTTGTGCCTCCACCGATATCAAGCAGGATAACGCCAAGCTCCTTCTCTGCCGACGAGAGGACCGCAAGTGATGAAGCGATCGGCTCTAAGACGATCTGCTCGATCCCAATGTCAAGACTCTCCACGCAGCGGACGAGATTGTGCACCGCAGTGATCGCGCCGGTGACGATATGCACATCCACCTCAAGGCGTGTGCCGGTCATCCCAACAGGGTCAGTGATTCCATCCTGCCCATCCACGATGTATTGCCGCGGGATGACGTGAATCATCTCGCTTGCAGGCGGTAGTTGAATCGCCTGCGCTGTTTCCACCACACGATGGATGTCATCTTCTGTGATTATACGATCGGGACGGTTGATCGATACTGTTCCACTATTATTAATGGAGTTGATGTGTTTGCCAGCAATGCCAACATAGACTGAGTCTATCTTAACATCTGCCATGTTCTCCGCCTCTTCGACTGCCTTGCGTATCGAAGAGATCGTGCGGCCAATGTCGACTACCACACCCTTCTCCAACCCGTGCGATTCTGCTTTGCCCATGCCGATGATCTCGATCAGTCCATTGGCCACATTCCCGACCAGGGCAACGACTTTGGTCGTCCCTACATCGAGGCCGACCACCACTCTTTCTTTTCTCATCGGTTCACCACCTTACGGGGCACAAGTCTTGCCTCACCCCCAAATCTAAGATCTATCGTCTGATAGTCCCCAAGATCGATCGTTCTAAGCAGCGCCTTCAGTTCGCCGATCCGCCCCTTAATATCGCTCAACGGGCCGAGCACTACCTTCCCCTCATCAACCGTATACATGCTGATCGCACTTGAGTCCGAGAAGTCGATGCGAGAGAAGAGATCTCTTCCCAGCTTCTTCTGACGCAGGTACACAAGTGTCCCCAGGACATCACCACTTACAGAAATCTTTCCCGAAGGACCTGTCTCTAAGCTCACTCCACTAACTTGAATAAACTGTGTGCTAGAGTCCCTTGCATAGCCAACGATCACACCATCCTCCCCAAGGATCATCATCCGTTTCAAATCTGTGGGATCGATAACGAGTGCAATTGGAGTCCGCTCGCGAACTGTAATCTCAAGCGTGTGGGGGAGGACCCTACGAAGTGTTACACCCATTATCCAGGGAAGCCGTAACAGAGAAGTACGCGCTTGTTTGAGCGGAGCGCGTAACAGGTTCACTCCGTTTTGAATACCACAGCTATCTTCAATCTTCGCAGCAGATGTATAGTAGTTCCCTTTTACTACAATCTTCCGCAGATCAAAGATACGCACCCAAGGTGTATACAGGGCGATGATGGCAGCAGCGATAAGAATCCCCCCTATGACGGCAGCCCAGCGAACAGCACTTCTCGGTTCCCCCTCGTTCACCCGTCAACGACCTCAATCTCCAAGTCAAGCAAGATATGGAAACTTTTATACACCTTTTGGCGCGCAATGTCAATTATTCTGCGGATCTCAGCACTGCTCGCCCCCCCTAGATTGATAATAAAATTGGCGTGTATGTCAGATACCTTGGCCATTCCAACCCGAAACCCCTTCAATCCGACACGCTCGATCAATTCACCTGCAGAAGGGCCAATTGGGTTCTTGAAGGTGCATCCGGCACTGGGAAAGCCAACTGGTTGTGTAGCCGCGCGCCGGGAAAGAAGTCGCTCGCGATCGTATGTTTTTCCATCGAGGAAGAGGCGGGCTCCAAGTACTGGAAGGCGCAATTTCAGGATTGAACTGGTCCGATAGGAGAAGTCACACGCATCCCCGTCGATCGATTCGAGAGTACCATTTGCTGTGAGCACGGAGACCTTCTTCACAATCTCCCCGATCGATCGCTCTTTGATGCCGGCATTCATCGCGATCGCCCCACCCAAGCTCCCGGGGATACCGGCAAGGAAATCAAGGCAGTAGCTATCGTGTGTATTTGCAAGAGAAACTAGTGCAGTAAGTGACACACCGCTGTCTGCCAGCAGGTAGTTATCGCTTATTGTGCATGAGGCGAGATGCTCTGTTGAGATAACAAGTCCACGGTAGCCGCTATCAGAAAACAGGGTATTGGAACCTCTTCCTAGGATGAAGTAGGGAACTCCATGTTCGCGGCACGTACGGATCGCTTCGATCAGGGATTCTTTGCTTGCAGGAAGGAAGAAGCCCTCAGCAGGGCCACCAACTTGGATCGTTGTGTGATCCGATAATGGCTCTCCCCTTCTCAATTCACCCGGGAGGGAGTCAGTAGAGGAGCATACTATATCTATGCGGCGCAGAAGCTTCCTTCCTCTAAGAAACGCGACAGGCTCGTGGTCACCGTCCATATGTCACCCGCTCCAAAGCTGATGATGAAGTCTCCCGGTTCGATATAGGTCTTGAGAAAAGAGAGCACTTCCTCCTTGTCGTGAATAAGGAGCGGATCGTTCCCGGTGCTACGGCTGATCGAATCGACGATCCTCTGCGAAGTGACACCTGGGATTGGGCGCTCGTAGGCCGGATAGATCGGTGTTACTACAACGGTATCGGCCAGACGGAACGCCGCGCCAAATTCGCTTCCAATCGCCTGCGTACGCGTGTAACGGTGCGGCTGGAAGACAGCTACTATTCTCCTATTCGTCCACCCCGAACGGATCGCCTGCAGGGTGACCTCAATCTCCTCTGGGAGATGCGCGTAGTCATCGACAACCGTCACCCCATTCTCCTCAAGCAACTGGAAGCGACGCTTAGGAAGCTGAAAGTCAGCAATCGCTTCGGCTGCATCGGCAAGTGGCACACCAGCAGTATACACCGCACCGATCGCACAGAGTGCATTTCGCACGTTGTGATCACCAGGAGCGGGGAGGAACACGTGTGCCTTGTGTTCACCGTGATAGACAAGATCGAATGTCGTATGGAAGTGATAGTGAGAGATGTTCACCGCACGCAGATCGGCATTAGGGTGCACGCCGACCTTGAGTACAGAGGGAAGTTCATCAGCAAGGGAACGCACGTTTGCATCATCGATCGCCAGTACGGATCTGCCCGCCTGAAGGATGTAGCGTTTGAAGCTCTCCTTGATCGCCTTCAGGGTGTGGTATGTCCCCAAGTGATCCCGACCAATATTGTTGAGAACAGCGATCGTTGGCCGGATGGCAAGGAACAAGCCATCGCTCTCATCTACCTCAGTTACGAACACCTCTCCTGCTCCGAGATGGGAGTTTCCACCCAAGCCGGGGCAGTGAGCACCAACAAGGTAACTTGGATCCCTGCCGGTATTGCGCAGGATCGTCGCTGTCATCGCGGTGGTCGTGGTCTTCCCGTGTGTTCCAGCAACGCCGATGCTAGTGTAGCCATCGATTACGCGTGCCAGCGCGTGCAATCGGTGCACAACAGGCAGGTTGAGCCTGTGCGCTGCCTCGATTTCAACATTCTGCGTTGCAATAGCCGAGGAGACGATCACCTCATCTACACGGTCATCTACAATTGAAGCATCGTGACCAATGTGAATTGCCGCACCGGCCCGCTGCAGGTACTGCGTCTGTGCATTCTCACGCAGATCAGAGCCAGAGACACTGCTCCCCCCAGCGAGCATCACCGCGGCGAGCCCACTCATCCCAGCGCCGGCTATTCCCACAAAGTGGTAGCGCTTGTGTGCGCCGATCAAGTGTGTGCCCCCTCGACGAGGACCATGATCTCGCCTAACATAGACGCAGCTGCGTGCCTGCTCCCCATGCGCATCGAATTCTGTGCCATCAAACTGAGCCCCTGTTCATCTTTCACCATCTGTTCGATTAACCGTGCTAAGCGCCTGCCTAGGATATCATTTTCCCCTACGATCGTGCAAGCTCGCTCATCGTTTAACACACGCGCATTCTCCCACTGGTGGCCATCACTCGCCCCTCCCCATGGGATGAGGACTGCCGGTTTGCCGCACGATGTGATCTCCGCCAAGGTGGTTGCCCCGGCACGCGAGACGATGAGATCAGCGATGGCGAACGCCTCCCCCATCCGCTCGATGTACCTCCTAACAACGATGTTCGTGATCCCGGCTGATGCAAGTTCCAACTGGATTATCGAGGTATCGATGCTTTCCCCAGTTACGAGGAGAACCTGCATATCCTTGTTCCTGGCTATCTCAGAGCGCGCCTTGCGGATCGCATTGGTAATGGCAAGAGACCCATGTGATCCTCCAAAGACAAGAACCGTTCGCTTCTCCGGGGAGAGGCCGAAGCGTTTGTAGGCGGCACGTGTCCGCTTGGCCAGAAGAAATTCACTACGAATCGGGTTTCCAGTGGTAACAATGTTTCGCGCCGACGCAAGCTGATCCCTCGTCTGCGGATATGAAATTAGGACCTTGTCCACAAAACGAGCGAGGATTCTGTTCGTCAACCCAGCAACGGCGTTCTGCTCGTGGATTACAGTTCGCATCGGGAAAGTCTTGCCAAGGAGGGAAGAGAGAAAGACCGCGGGGAAGGAGGCATATCCACCCATTCCGATTACAACCTGCGGACGGAAGCGCAGAAGAACGATCAGCATTTCCATAAAAGACACAACGAGGAGTGAAAGCGCATACATGTTCTGAACGGCATTTCCCCGCTGCAGGCCGCGCACGTGGATCGGGAAGAAAGAGATCCACGGATACGAAGGGAGGATGCGCGCTTCGATCCCTCGTTTCGTGCCAACATAGGCAAGCTCGACACCATTCTTGCGCTTGGCGAACTCTTCCATTACCGCAAGTGCAGGGTAAAAGTGCCCACCCGTTCCTCCACCAGCAATCAATACGCGCATCAGTTTCCTCCTTGTTTGGAGATGTTGAGCAGGATTCCAACCATAGATAGCGTGATGACAAGCGACGATCCTCCGTTGCTGATGAACGGGAGCGTGAGCCCCGTCACCGGTAGCAAGCCAGTGGCAACGCCTAGATTAAGAAGAGCTTGAAAGGCAATGGCAAATCCGATTCCAAACGCAAGCAGCCTGCCAAATTGATCCGGAGCGTTGCTCGCTATGACAAACGCGCGCCACGCAAAGGCTACGTAAAGGACAATCAAGACAACTGCGCCGATCAACCCCAGCTCTTCAGCACTTACGGAGAAAATGAAATCGCTCTGTGCCTGTGGTAAGTAGAAGAGCTTCGCCCGCGATGCGCCCAATCCTCGTCCGACCAGTCCACCTGAGCCGATCGCCACAAGCGACTGAATCGTCTGATACCCCGACGACGTGCCATAATCGTGCGGATTCAAGAATGACAGGATTCGCGCCATCCGGTAGGGAGCGATACGTACCGCCAGGAAGAGGAATGGCACACTTGCCACTACCACCCCCAGCAGGTGTAACGCGCGTGCCCCGCCGATGAAGAGCATGACAGCCGTCAGCGTAGCGAAGATGACCGTCATACCGAAGTCCGGCTGATTCATGGTCACTGCAGCGATTACGAGCAAGACCAAGACGAACGGCAACACGCCATCAACAAACGACCGTATCGAGTCCTTCTTTCGTGTGATCGTCGCCGCTAGATAGATGATGAGAGCCAACTTGAGAATCTCCGTCGGTTGTATAACAAACGACGAAATGTGCAACCACCGCCCGTCGCTGATCCCATGTAGAGGGAGAATCGTGAGGAATGTCAGACCAAATGCGCCGACAAGGAGAATATCGTCAAGTTGCTGCAGTCGGTGATAGTCGACATAGCTGAACAATACGAGAAGACCGATTCCGAGGAGAGCTGCGATGAGCTGTTTCACAAGCAGATGCGTATCTGTTCCATAGTGACGCAGGGAGAATGGGGCACTGGCGCTGTAGACCATCACCAATCCAAAAAGCAAGAGAAGTGCGGCCGAAAGCACGATTCCTCGATCCACTCGTCCGTCCACTTGTGTCTCCTTGTCTGCTGTGCTGCGCCATCATCGCTGATACCCCATATGAATACGGCAGTTGTCCCTCGTGCGGAAGGAAGGATGTCAAGACAACGGAGAAAACTCGTGTTGTTATTATGGGACGCGTAACCCTATTTGTTTGATGACTCCTGTCTCGAATAGGATCTGATAAGGCGCGAGAAGTACTCCCCGCGTTCGACGTAATTGCTGTACTGATCGTAACTTGAGCACGCAGGCGAGAAGAGGATCGTATCTCCCTCTTGCGCCTCTTGCAGGGCAAGTTTCAACGCATGATCGAGGTCAAAACAGAGGGTGGTGCGAGCGTAACCGACATCACGCAGTGACGAGTGTAGCAGGGGGGCCCCCTCGCCGAAGAGGATCACGCGCTTGACATCACGCTGCACTACAACATGAGCAAGATCGTCGTACCCAGCTCCCTTGTGCCTCCCCCCAAGGATGAGGATACATGAGCCGTTTACACTCTCAACCGCGGTAATCGCGGAGGCAGCGTTAGTCGACTTCGAATCATTGATCACGCGCACGCCTCCAAGTGAAGGCTCCTCTTGCATGCGATACGGGAGGTGAAACGCATCTTCCAGAGCAGGAAGATCGATTCGGCTCACATCGAGATCCGGAAGTACTCCCTTGCAGCAAGCGATCGCTGCGCGCAGGTTAGCGCGGTTGTGCGACAGCAACGAATCGACAAATGCGCTCTTCGGAAGGAGGACGTCATCAAAGTAGCTGATCTTTGCTGCAATGGAACCTCTCGGTAGGGAGATATCGCGCGACACGATCGCCAAATCAGCGCTTTCTTGCCGATCGAATATGCTCAGCTTGGAAGCGACATAACGATCCATTGATCCGTGCCTGTCAAGGTGATCGGGGGCGATGTTCAACAAACAGGCAACGTGCGGACGGAACAAAGTACTCTGTTCGAGTTGAAAGCTACTCACCTCAAGAACCACAATGCTCGGTGGATGTTCAGCAAGCGTAATGTACGGAAGGCCGATGTTCCCCGCGGCGCGTGCATCTACTCCACTCTGCTGCAGTATCGCCTCGGCAAGCTTCACCGTTGTACTCTTCCCGTTTGTCCCCGTAATGGCGATGATCTGTGTATGCAAGGCAACTAAGTAGCCCAGATCAAGCCCGGAGAGGACCTGAAGCGATCTCGCTCTTGCCTCCTGCAGGACTGGTAAATCTGGCCTGATTCCCGGGCTGAGGACAATAAGCTCCGCTCCTTCGAGCGTGCGCAAAGTGTGTCCCCCCTGTTCGTAGGCAATCTTGCGCTTAGCAAGAGAGTGTTCATCCTCAGTACTCAGAGTACTGCTGTCGCTTACAAAAACATCCACTCCGTGAGCATGAAGATACGTTGCCAAAGCCCGGCCGGTACGGCCGTAGCCCATGACTGTGGCGTAATGAACCTCCTGCTCAGCGATCCTCACTCAGTGCGTCCTCGGCGTGTGCGTCCTCGATGCGTTCTTCCAGAATGAGGTTATCTGAGAACCCGCGCACCTGCAGCGCCATGCGGGCAACGTCGTACAGCGCTGCCCTTGGAACTGTGCCCACGATCTCACTTCCGATGACCATCACCCCACGGTGTTCCGCCTCGCGTTTCACGAGCTCGAACACACGCAAGATCGGCGTTTTCTTGAAGTTCGTTAGGTTCATCGACACCTGCACGATTCCTTTCTCCGCAAGGGGAAACCCAAGTGCCTTTACATAGCGCAGGCCACCGCTCGAGTAGCGCACCGCCCGTGCGATCTCCTTTGCTACGGACAAGTCGGATGTGGCAAGGTCTATGTTATAAGCGATGAGGAACTCGCGCGCGCCGACAGCAACGACACCAGCCGTAGGATGGATCTTCGCACTGCCGAAGTCAGGGCGCCACTGTGGCTTTGCTATCTTCTCCGGGAAACCCTCAAATTCCCCTTTCCTTATTGTCGCCAGATTGCGGCGCTCATCGCTCGTAGCCGATTCCTCGTATAGATAGACCGGTATGCCCAAGTCCTCGGCAATCCGCTCACCGACTCGCCGGGAGAGATCGACGCAATCGGCCATCGTCACCCCACGCACGGGGATGAACGGGATGACATCGACCGCACCCATTCGCGGGTGCTCGCCGCGGTGCACGTTGAGATCGATCAGCTCGGACGCCTTTTTCGCCAGCGCCAGAACTCCATCCGCAAGGCTACTAGGCTTACCAACGATCGTGATTACCGAGCGGTTGTGATCGGGGTCCATGCTCAAGTCGATCACCTTGCAGCCGGGGCCATCAGCGGCGTGTGCGATCGCCTCTGCCACCTCACGGCGTCGCCCCTCGCTTATGTTTGGCACGCACTCGATTATCCTATCCCACATCATCGCTCACCGGTGCAACAAGAGAGATCACTGCCGATGCGGCCAGTTCATCATCGACGCTCGCTTCCACTCTTGCCTTCACTAGCCCCCTTCGCGCCCTCAGAACCCGCGCCGTCAGGATCAACCGATCTCCTGGAATCACCTTACGGCGAAAGCGAGCATCGTTCACCCCGACTAGGTACCCCTCCCCTTGTCCGTCTCTGGCGAGGAGGAAAGCAGCAGTCTGAGCCATTGCTTCTAAAATAAGCGTCCCAGGCATCACCGCCATTAGCGGCTCGGGAAAGTGGCCTTGGAAGAAGGGCTCGTTGATCGTCACGTTCTTTGCCGCGACGACGACCCCATCTTCCTCTCGCAGTATTCGATCGATCATCAGGTAGGGATAGCGCAGGGGGAGCAGCTTGCGTATCCCTTCGATATCCCTCGTCATCACTGCGCCTATAGGTAGGACTCTAGCTCGTGCTTTACGAGATCTGTGATGTCGGTGAGCTTCGCGGTGTTGCGATAGACAATCACGTTCTTCGTGCGCAACACGAGGTCGTATCCCTTATCGACCGCCACCTTGTTCGCCGCCTGCACGATCTTTGCCGTCGCTGCCTGCGTAAGGAGCTGATCGAGCTGCGTAAACGCGTTCTTCACCTGCGTATAACGGTTCTGGAATTCGGTCTTATCGATCACTCCTACACGAACTGTGGAGACTAGATTCTTCATCTCATCGACTACTGGCTGTGCCTCATCCTTCAGCTTCTGTAAGTCACTCTTCATATCTGAGAAACCTGGAGAAGCAATCATCTTATCGATCGTTCCTAGATCAATGTTGAGCTGTGCCTGCAGTAGCTCGACCTGAAGTTGGTTGTTCTTGCTGTCGAAGTCATCCTTGGAGATCGTGCTTGCCATGTACTGCTGCTGCAGCTTCACAATCTCACCCTGCTTGTCGATCGCCCGCTGCCTCAAGTCGCTCACCGCGTCTGTAAACACTTTAAACGCGTCCTCAGCGTTCACGTAGGCTACCTTAAGAGGTGTCACCTGATTTGCTTCCAGAGCGGAAACCCTGTTTGTAAGTGCCGTTATCTCTGCAGTGTTGTTAGTCCCTCCATCAGCAGGGAGCACGAACTGAAGCACAATGGCAACTGCCGCCAATAGTAGAGCGATAACGGATACAACAAGTGTGTTTTTGGACATCTTTTTCCTCCTTTTTTCAAGAGCACGCTAGATTATAGGATCTGTTCTTCTTCCTGTCATCCTAGAACATTGGGCTGAACCCGAAATCGAAGTGTGGAACGAGGCCCATATCCGGGCCCAGTACCCACGCCATGTCCAGACGGACGTACATCCCCGCAGCCTCGATCCCAAATTCGACCCCAAACGACCCCTTCGCCGTCGAGAGATCAACTCGGTCGAGGGAAACGCCAGCATCGAGGAAGAGCGTCCCGGTGAGGCCCTGCACCACAGCCAACCGATACTCGAAGTTCGCGTAGGCAAGGCGCCGCACCTGCGTTGCACTCGTACCGCGAATCGTTCCCGGACCACCTAAATCGTAGGCCTGCGAGAAGGGAATATTCACTCCCCAGCCACTGGCCAGACGCACCGCAAGAACTTGGTCGCGCTCCGAGATGAACGGTAGATTGATGTACAGCGGTGCAAAGTGGACCCAACTCAGGTTCAACTTGGCATAATCCGGCCCTGGAGCGAATCCGCCGGCCTTCTCAAGCGTCATTGAACGCCTATTTCCAGACGTGGGGAAGTGCGGGTTGTTGACATCATCATAACTTAGACCCGTCGTGATCGAGTCGATCGGATGCCACAACGGGTCGTCCGAGGCGCTCACCGTCTCGTGTTTATAGGCAAGCGTGAGGTCGGTGTAGTCAGCAATGGGGTAGCTGACCGATGCCGTTGCCCCGAGGGTGAGGAACGTCCTCGATGTCCCCTGGTCGTCAGTCTTCTTGTTCGTCTTGCGGTAGAAATCGACCCCGACGCGGTTGAACGCGCGGAAGAAGGCGACCGTGCTATAGCCCAAGTCCCACGTGGCACTCTGATCATTCACCAGTCCACGGCTGAACGAGAAGGAGATATCCTGCCCAGTTCCAAACAGGTTCTTCTGATGGTAGTCAAGTTTTCCGACAAGCCCTCCGCTCTCCGGCGAGAAGGCAACGGAGCCGTTTATTCCACCTAGCTTCTTGTTCTCGACGACGGACACCGAGAGGTCAACGCTGCCATCTAGCCAGTGTGGATCAACGTTCACCGAATTGAAGTACTTGAGTGCCATTAAACCCTGATAGGAGACAGCCAGGCGGTTCTTGTTCAAGATGTCACCGTCCTTTATCCCGAGGACTTTCGCGATCACGTACGTCTTTGTGTGATCGTTTCCGCTGATATCAATCTTTCCGATCTTCCCCTCCTCAACAGCTATAGGGAGGCGACCATTCACGACCTGCCCGGGAACAAACCTCACCATGACATATCCGTTGCGGTAGTACAGGTCAAACAAGCCCTTTACGACCTGCAGCAGTCCGTAGTTATCTATCTGCTCCTGGGGGATGTGCGCCAGTGCTCCTTCCGCGATTTGCTGCGGAAAGAGAGTTACACCGGATAGATCAATCCCGCTGATCGTAATCGGGGCATCGATCAATTTACGCTCAGTCAGCGTCCACAGCAAGCGCACAGAATCGGGCGTTGCACCCTGTTGGGGCTTGACGTCCACCTTGGAGAAATAGACAGATCCCTGCAATCGCGCTATCACCTGTTGGATCGCCGCCTTCTTCAAGCACTGATTTAGAGGGAGGTTTATCATATCATCTGCAATCTTCTCGGGGACCGTCGATAGTCCGGTAACAATATTTGCCGTGACTCTCCCTTCGATGATCTGGATCGATAGCGTCTCTCCCGGAGTCACCTTGCCGATCATGATCAGGGCATATCCCTTCTTGTCGTAGGCATCGATCACAGCTTTCAGCCCATCCTTCAACGAGTTGTTGTTCAACACCTTCCCCTTTTTCACTCCCTTGTCTCGCAGGATGCTGCGTGCTTTGTCGCTTGTCATGATGCGTGTGCGAAACAGAGTCCAGCCTAAGATGCTGAATGGCTCCGTGTTGACGTTCCCAGTGATCTCGATCTTCTTCACCACCGGGTTCTCGGTCACCTTGAACGTCACCACTCCCTTGTCGTTAACATCAGGGATTACATCGCTGAACCAGCCAAGGTCGTATATTGCTTGTGATGCGCTCTTTAGTTGATCGGATGTAATCTTGTCCCCGGCGCGAAAAGGCACCGCCTTCATGATGTCACTCGTCCTTATCTTCACGTTACCATCAATAGCAACGCCAGACACGGTAACCGGAAACTCCGTTGCAGCAACGCTCAATCCAAAGATCAACAGACACCCAAGGATAAGCAACAGCTTGCGTCTCATCTTTTCTCCTCCTTAAGGGTAATGGCCTACAGAGCCAGTCTATACGAGAGCCACACATTTGTTAACTATAGCAACACAATGTGTAGTTTCTGTGAACCCTCCAGCCCTGTCTAGGTAACTATGACAGGGCATCATCACTGGCACGATACTGGATCGCCTCCGCCAGGTGGGCGCTTGTAATACGGGACGAATTGTCCAGATCGGCGATCGTGCGCGCTACCTTGAGTGTACGCGTGTAGGCACGGGCACTCAACCCAAGCCGAGTGATGGCAAGCTCGATCAAGTCCTTTCCTTCTTTGTCAAGCTCGCAGTACTTTTCGAGCTCCTTGGTCGATAGCTGCGCGTTCGTGAACCTGCCAGGGTTCTCTCGAAATCGCTCAAGCTGTATGCTCCTCGCTTGTTTCACTCTATTTTGCACAGCAGAAGATCTCTCCCCACGTGGACGAGCAAGGAGCTCCTCTGTAGTGAGACGTGGAACCTCGACAAACAAATCGACCCGGTCAAGGAATGGCCCGGAGAGGCGCTTGCGATAGCGCTTGATCTCACTCAATGTGCACGTGCACGGGTGAGTGTGATCACCGAGGTGCCCGCAAGGGCAGGGATTCATCGCCCCAACAAGGGTAAAATTCGCTGGATAGCGAACGGACACGCCTGCACGCGACAGGAGAATCGAGCGATCCTCAAGCGGCTGGCGCAGCGTCTCCAGCACACGCCGATCGAACTCCGGCGTCTCATCGAGGAAGAGGACGCCGTGATGAGCGAGCGTGATCTCTCCCGGCCCGGGAAGACCGTGTCCACCACCAACCATCCCCGCGTAGGAAATCGTGTGGTGCGGCGCGCGAAACGGGGGAAGAGTGATGAGGGGAGTCTCCGGTTCGAGCAATCCTGCTGTGCTGTAGATACGCGTCACTTCCAGTGCCTCCTCAAATGACAGGGGTGGAAGGATGCCGGGAAGACCGTGCGCGAGCATGCTCTTACCAGCGCCCGGCGGACCGCTCATCATCAGGTTGTGACCACCAGCGGCGGAGATCTCCAGTGCCCGCTTCGCCATCTCCTGCCCCTTCACATCGGACAGGTCAACATCCGGAAGCATGTACGCGTTAGCTAGCAGTGCCTCACGGTCGACCACAAAACGATCAATAGAGAGGAGGCCAGCAATGAACGCCGCCGCTTGCGCCAGAGTCGAGACGGGATAGACGGGAACACCGTCGACAAGGGCGGCCTCGGTGGCGTTCTGTTCGGGTACGATCAGGCCATCATACTCACCTATAGCAGTCAGCATGGCAATTGGGAGGACTCCAGGTACGTGGCGAACCTCACCATTCAAAGATAGTTCACCGACGATAACATACCGCCGCGAGGTTGCCACGATTTGCTCGGAGGCAAGGAGGATCGCCAGAGCCATGGGAAGGTCAAATCCAACTCCCTCCTTGCGCAGATCGGCCGGGGCGAGGTTGGCGGTGATACGTTTTGCCGGGAAGGTGAATCCGGAATTCTTGATCGATGAACGCACTCGCTCTCTGCTCTCGCTCACCTCCTTCTCCGGCAGTCCCACTACCTGAAACGCGGGAAGACCACCTGTCACATCAGACTGAATCTCGACAAAACGTGCATCAATCCCAACAACCACGCTACTTACAAGCTGGGCGTACATCGATCTTCCAGTTCAAACGCACCCTTAAGCAGGGTCATCTTTCCCTCCTCTATGGCAACGAGGTCAAATCGCACGGGTAAATCGCTCTGCGACTGTGAAATGTACATTCGGGCGGCAGCTACAATCCGCCGCTGCTTGTGTATAGTGAGCGCCCCTTCCGCGCCACCGTATCCTGAACGGGAACGCCGCTTCACCTCGACAAAGACCAACGCATCACCGTCGCGGGCAATAATGTCGATCTCCCCAAACGGACATCGCCAATTGCGTTCGATGAGCGCGTAGCCGTGAGCACGCAGATATTCACAGGCAAGGCGTTCTCCCTCTTTCCCGATCCATTCCCTTCTGTTCATCATCTGCTCTCCATTATATCAAAAGAGAGCCTCGGAGCCGAGATTCTTGGGGTCGAGACCCTCAGGATCGAGACCCTCGGTGCCGAGGCCCCATGGCAAGACCCTGCACACCGCGTTGCAGCGGGCCTTGGCCAAGGATATAATTATTTCCAGATGCTAAGAGAAGAACAGTCAATGGGTATTGTCCTTGAAAATGTCATTGCGCCCGTCAGTGAAGACGGAACAACGAATACCGTAAACCTGCGCATTAAAGACGGTGTGATTACTCGTGTCGATGAACATCCACTCCCTGTGTCTCGCGGTGATACGGTTGTTGATGGAGGGGGAAAGTTTGCGCTGCCGGGGCTAGTAAACGCACATACACACCTTCCGATGAGCCTGTTTCGCGGCATGGCAGATGATGTTCCTCTTGACACCTGGCTGCGCGATCACATTTGGCCGGCAGAGAAGAGACTGACCGCGGATGATGTCTACTGGGGATCACTCCTCAGCCTGGCGGAGATGATCAAGTCGGGAACGACACAAATCGCCGACATGTATTTTCACACCAATTCTATCGCCCGTGCCGTGAGCAAGGCCAGGATACGTGCCACCCTCTCCTACGGGATCGTAGCAGATAAGCTTGACGAACACGGAAAAAGTCAGATCAAGCGAGCGCGCGAAACAATAGAGCGCTGGGACGGCGAGGCAAGTGGTCGCATCAGAACAGCGATTAGTCCCCATGCCATCTACACGTGTGGAAGGGGCGTTTGGGCTGCAGCAGTGGACCTAGCGCAAGATAAGCATGTTCCGCTGCACATCCACCTCTCCGAGACGAGGGATGAGGTGGCATGGGCCGTGAAGGAGTGGGGACAGACACCAGTGATGGCGCTCGACAGCATCGGAGTATTCTCCGTTCCCACCATCGCTGCGCACTGCGTCCACGTTACCGCTCAGGAAGTGGAGATCATCGCCCAACGGGGAGTTAGTGTCATTCACTGTCCAAAGAGTAATGCCAAGCTGGGAAACGGTCATGCCCCTGTTGTATCATTATTGGATGCGGGAATAAATGTCGGCTTGGGAACAGATGGAGCAGCATCAAACAACAGCCAGGACATGATCGAGGAAATGCGGATGGCCTCTCTCTTGCAGAAGGCATCCACGGGAGATCCAACAACGCTTCCAGCACAGGAGGTTACAATGATGGCTACGCGCAATGGCGCAAATGCGCTCGGCATGGGTGCACGTGAAATAAGTGTTGGGCAGGACGCCGACATCATCCTTGTAGATCTGTCTGGAGTAGATGCTATGCCGGCATACGAGCCATTCTCAACTCTGGTCTATGCCGCGCATGCGTGCGACGTGACGGACGTAATCGTTGCAGGACAGTTCGTGCTGCGAGATAGGAAACTCCTCACGATCGATGAGGAGAAGGTGAAGTACGAAGTAAACCGGAGGATCGGAAGGCTATCTGAAGACTGATCCATGGCCTTAGGGCATGGTGCCCAAGGCCAACGACAGAACTATCGATCCCCTCCTGGGGGTTGGGATAATCCCTTCCTCGGAAGCGGGAGAGAAGGAGGAACAGATGAGTTTAACGCGAGAAAAGAAAGAGGAAATCGCAAAGAAGTACGGACAAAGCAAGACAGATACAGGATCAGCGGCGGTACAAATCGCCCTGCTCACCGAGAAGATCAGAGAGCTCACCGAGCACCTAAACGTCCATCGCAAGGATTTTAGCTCTCAGCGGGGCCTGCGAAAGATGGTCGGCCAACGTCGCCGGCTGATGAAGTATGTGAAACGCCAAAACCTCGCAGCATACAAGGAATTGATTCAGAGTCTAGGAATCAGAGGAGTCTAATAGAGAGATGGTAATCAAGGAAAGCATAGAACTTAATGGTAAACAGATCTCCCTGGAGACCGGGCGGCTCGCCAAACAGGCAAGTGGAGCCGTACTGGCAAGCTACGGAGACACGCGGGTCTTGGTAACAGTATGTGTACAAGAGAGCAAAGAGGACAAAGATTATTTCCCACTTCGTGTCGACTATGAGGAGCGATTCTACGCCAGCGGAAAGATTCCCGGTGGATTCTTCAAGCGCGAGGGGCGTCCAAGCGACGTTGCCATCCTCAGCGCACGCATGATCGATCGGCCAATCCGGCCGCTCTTTCCGGATGGATATAAGGACGAGGTGCAGATTGTAGCAACTGTCCTCTCCGCAGAGATCGACTGCTCGCCGAGCATCCTGGGCATCCTGGGGGCATCCGCAGCACTGATGATCTCGGAAGCACCGTTCGACGGACCGATCGCCGGTGTTCAGGTAGGGTACAAGGACGGACAGTTCGTGGTCAACCCCGGCACTGAAGTGCAGGAAGAGGGGAACATGGAGATCACCGTCGCTGGAACGAAGGAGACGGTGACGATGGTGGAAGGGCTGATGAACGAGCTCTCCGAAGAGGAAGTCGTGACCGCGATCGGCAAGGCACACGAGGCGATTCAGCAGCTCGTGGAATTGCAGGAGCGGTTCGTGGAGCGGGTACGCCCAGTGAAAAAGGAGATCGCCACCGCACCAGCAGAGGACACAATTCTTCGCGAGCGGATAGCCTCGCTGATCAACCCCGAGTTCTCCACCCTCGTCTCACTGGGGAACAAGAAAGAACGTGCCGACTTCGTGAAATCGCTGCGTGATCACGCCATAGAGACGACAGTGACAGATGATCTTGCACCAGACGATGCAGCAGCGTTGCAGAAGAATGTCGCATCCATAGTCGATGATCTGTATCGTAACTACATGCGCAGCCAGATCCTCGAGCGCGGAGTGCGCATCGATGGCCGCCGGCCAGATGAGATAAGAAATATCACCTGTGAGATCGGGGTCCTTCCCCGTGCGCACGGCTCGGCCATCTTCACGCGTGGCGAGACGCAGAGCTTGGGAATTGCCACCCTCGGCGCAACGCGCGGCGACGAGCAGATCATCGATCAAATGATGAAAGAAGGGACAAAGCGCTTCATGCTCCATTACAATTTTCCTCCCTATTCGGTCGGTGAAGTCGGACGGATGGGTTCTCCCAGCCGTCGTTCGATCGGGCACGGTTACCTTGCGGAAGGCGGTCTGCGCGCTGTCCTACCCAACGAAGAACAATTCCCATACGTGATCCGCATTGTATCGGAGATCCTGGAATCGAATGGATCCTCCTCAATGGCCACAGTATGCAGTGGATCGCTCTCCATGATGGACGCCGGTGTCCCGATCAAGAAGCCGGTCGCTGGAATTGCCATGGGGATGATCGAGGATGAATCGACACAGCGGCGCGTCATCCTCACAGACATCCTCGGAGACGAGGACCACTACGGCGACATGGACTTCAAGGTGATCGGAACGCGGGACGGGATCACCGGGTTCCAGCTAGATGTCAAGGTCGGCGGGATCGGGCGTGAGACGTTAAGAAAGGCCCTTCAGCAGGCAAAGCAAGCACGACTCGAGATCTTGGCCAAGATGGAAGAGGTCCTACCCGCCCCTCGCGAGCAGCTTTCGATGTATGCACCACGATTGGAGACGATCAGCATCCCGCGCGAGAAGATCGGGCTCGTCATCGGGCCTGGTGGAAAGATGATCCGCAAGATCATCGAGGAGACCGGAGCCCAGATCGACATCGAGGACGATGGCACGGTGAAACTTGCCAGCGTAGACATGGAGTCCGTCGAGGCGGCCAAGCGCTGGGTTGAGGACCTCACCGCTGAGATCGAGGTCGGGACTAAGATGACCACGAAGGTCACACGGGTCGTTGACTTCGGTGCCTTCGTCGACTTGAAGAACGGAAGCGAAGGTTTGGTACACGTTTCTAACCTTGCTCCAGGATTCGTCGACAATGTACGCGACATCGTAAAACCAGGTGACGAAATAACAATCGAGGTCATCGGCGAAGACAAGATGGGACGCCCAGACCTGCGCCGCGTCATCGAGGGAGCAAACTGGGATGAGAGCCCATCGCACGGCCGTGGAGGAGGAAAACACTCCCGCGGAAACGGAGGACACCATGCGCCGAAGAAGGTAGATCCGTCGATCAAGGTCGGAGATATCATCGACGGCACGATCGCTAACACCACCGACTATGGCGCCTTCGTCGAGCTAACCCCTGAGGTGACGGGATTAATCCATATCTCTGCTCTGTCAGACGAGTACGTAAGGCGGGTGTCGGACGTCGTAAAGTCTGGCGACAAGGTAAAAGTAGAGGTGCTGGACATAGACGACCGTGGCCGCTACAAGCTGCGCCGCATCGCCTCCGATGAGGAGAAAGCCAAACGCGAGAAGCGCCAGGAGCCGCAGGAAGAGAGGGAAGAACCACGCGAGGAACCTCCCGCCGAGCCTAAGGCAAAGAAGGAAGAACCATCAGCATTCGAGGATCGGTGGTGAACACCTCGATCCTCTACGAAGGCCTCTCCGAGGCCACAATGCATAACGGAATGCGGGTCCTCGTTGAAGAGGTCCCGCATTCACGTTCCGTCAGCGTTGGGCTGTGGGTGCGAGTTGGAAGCCGCGATGATCCCCCCGCTCAGCCAGGGATGTCACACTTCATCGAACACATGCTGTTTAAGGGCACACCCACGCGAAGCGCGAGAGAAATCTCGCGCCAGATTGACGCCCTAGGAGGACAGATCAACGGTGCCACGGGGAAGGAATCAACATTCTACTACGCCGAGGCGCCGGCAAGTGGCCTACGTGAAGTCCTGGAGATCATCTCAGACATCGCCCAGCACCCCAAATTCTCAGGCGTTGAGCTGGAGCGCGAGCGCGGCGTTGTGTTGGAAGAGATCCGAGGTAGGGACGATGACCCCGAACAGCAGGCCTACGAGCTGTTCATCAAAGGCCTGTGGCAAGATGGCCATCCGCTCACTCGCTCTGTACTCGGCAAACGTGAAACCATCGAGGGGATAACTCGGAATGATCTGATCTCCTTCCACTCCCGGTTCTACACTCCGGAGGCGATGATCCTGGTCGTATGCGGTGCAGCAAACAGCGCTAGCGTCCTCAATCTGACATCGCAGCTCTTCGAAGACCGATCGACAGATCCGAGCGTTTTGCTGCGCCACGCGCCGATGCTCAAGACAGATAATAACTCTCACGCGCGAGATACCGGGCAGACCCACATCTACATTGGCCTTCCCGCTCCCGATGCAAGAAGCGATGATCGGTTCGCTGCAGAGGTGGTAAACACCATTCTCGGCGGCGGGATGAGCTCGCGTCTGTTCGTTCACGTGCGCGAAGAACAGGGGCTGGCCTACGCCGTATCAAGTTCTGTGATCAGCTACTCCGATGCTGGAGTGTGGCTCACCTACGCTGGGATCGCGCCGCAGAACGTAGATCGAACGCTCGAGATCCTTCTAAGTGAGATCAACGCGTTGCGCCAACATGGAGTCACGCAAGAGGAACTCGATCTCGCGGTAGCGAAGCTGCGGGGAAACTTCATCCTCGACCTTGAATCGAATACCAACCGCATGGCCCGACTAGGAGGCGCAGCGATCGTCGGTAGCGAGATCCTATCTCCCGATGAACTTATAAGTAGGATAGACAATGTGAGCATTGATGGCGCGCGTCGGACAATCGACACGTACATCGATTCCTCCCGGATGAACGTCTCTGTGGTCGGCCCGGATGCAAGTGGCATTAGCAAGGCCTAGAGTGATCCTGAAGATTGAGTTGAAGGCGCACAGGCGCTAGAATGGACTTGCCATGACCATGCCAAGGGCGATCTACCCAGGAAGCTTTGACCCGATAACCTACGGACACATCGACATCGTTCGACGCGCGCGCAAGCTCTTTCCTAAACTGATAATCGCCATCGTCGCCAATCCGAACAAACACTCATTTTTCTCCGTGGGGGAACGCGAACAGATCACGCGCGATGCACTGGTCGAGATGGGTATCAACAATGTCGAGGTGACAAGCTACACCGGCCTGCTCATTGATTGTGCCCACAAACTGGGGGCCAGCGCCGTCGTACGCGGCCTGCGGGCAAATTCTGACTTCGACTACGAATTCCAGATGGCCCTCACGAATCGTGATCTGGACTCCGACATCGAGACAGTCCTCTTTATGACCGCAGGTAAGTACTCCTTCCTCTCATCATCGATCGTCAAGGAAGTGAAGCGCTTCGGCGGTGATGTCAGCTCATTTGTCCCCAGCAGTGTTGATCAAGCACTAACTCGTAAGCTCGCTCAAGCATAAGCAAGAGCAGCTCTTTGGCGTTTTGCTTCACCTACTTGCGGGAACCAAAGCGCTTAAGTGGGATGATCTTGCATTTACTACACAGCTTCCACAAACGAGCGCTTTCCTACCTGGATGAGCAGCGGCGGATCGAATTGGAGCTCAAGATCGGGTGAGGTGATCCGTTCTTTGTTTATCTTTACTCCACCCTGGGAAATGAGGCGCTTGGCCTCGCCACGGCTCGCCACCAAGCCCGATCCCTGCAGCAGGGAGATGACCCAGATCACGTTCCCGTCCTTGAGGAGGGCACGATCGATCTTCACCTGCGGGACATCGCTCGGCCGCTCGTGCTTGATGTGGATGCGATCAAACTCCTCCTGCGCAGCGAGGGCTGCATCCTTATTGTGATAGTGGGCGACGATCTCCAGCGCCAATCTTCGCTTAGCATCGCGCGGTGAACTTTCGATCAATGACTCAGCCTCAGTCATCACAACATCGGTCAGTTGGAAGAAGTACTCGCGCAGCAGGTCATCTGGGATGGAGAGGATCTTCCCGTACATCTCGCTCGGCGACTCACCAATCCCCACGTAGTTTCCCACCGTCTGACTCATGCTGCGCACGCCGTCAGTACCGATGAGAAGAGGAACAGTGATGATCGCCTGCGGTTCCTGCCCATATTCGCGTTGAATGTCACGACCAACGAGGAGATTAAACAGCTGATCGGCTCCGCCGAGTTCGACGTCGGCGTGGATCGCCACCGAGTCGTACGCCTGTGCCAGCGGGTAGAGAAACTCGAGGATGCTGATCGGGAGGTTCGAAGCAAAGCGCTTGGCAAAGTCGTCGCGCTCAAGCATGCGGGCAACGGTGTACTTGGCAGTGAGCGAGATGACGTCAGCGAAAGTGAGCTTACCCAGCCACTCAGAGTTGTAGCGGATCTCCGTTCGCTCCGGGTCGAGGATCTTGTACGCCTGCTCCACGTAGGTGGTCATGTTGCGTTCGATCTCTTCCTGTGTCATCAACGCGCGTGTCGATGACCTGCCGGATGGGTCGCCGATGCGCCGCGTGAAGTCGCCGACGACGAGGACTCCCGTGTGACCGAGATCCTGGAACTGGCGCATCTTCTTTAGGGGAATGGAGTGACCGAGAGTGAGGTGCGGGGCGGAAGGATCAATCCCCAGCTTGATCCGCAAGGGTCTCCCAGTTTCTTCAGATACCTTGAGCTTCGCCACCAGATCTGCTTGCGGAATCAGTTGGTCCACACTCGGGCGCTGTTTAAGGTCGCTCACCAATTTCTCGAATCTATCGCTCATTATCACTCCTAGGTTCGCACCACGGATACGATGCGGTCATCGTCTTCCAAATCAATCAGCTTCACTCCACGCGCGTAACGCCCATAGGTATTGATATCGCCAGCGAGGATGCGAATCACCTTTTGATCTGTGTTGATGATGATCTCGTCCTGATCGGAGACGACACCGATTGACACCAGCGGACCAGAATCGCGATCGATCTTGATCCCCAAGACTCCCTTCCCTCCACGACCTTGAAGCGGGAAATCGACGAGCGAGACGCGCTTTCCATAGCCACGCTCAGTCACCATGAGCAGCCGCTTCTCCATGGTGATGTCACGATCAATCGCCGCTAGGCCGATCACTCGGTCACCTTTTTCCAAACGGATGCCAATCACTCCCTTCGATGGACGCCTCGTCAGGCGAACATCCGACTCGCGGAAGCGGATCGCCTTGCCGTATAAGGTAGCAAGCAACAGCTCACCATCACCGTACGTCAGATGGACATCGACCAGATGGTCATCATCATCGGCGTTGATGGCGATGATCCCACTGGCGTGTACATTCTTGTAGTCCTTCAACCGGTTGCGGTTGACGATTCCGTTCTCCGTCGCCATCAGGCAGTAGCGATCATCGGCATCAGCAAAGCTGGAGACGGGAAGGATCTTCCGCACAAACTCATCCTGTTCCAAAGGAACAACCGTGCGGAGGTTCTTTCCTGCAGCATCGCGCTTCAGTGATGGTAGGCGATGTCCCTGCGTGCGGTAGACCTGCCGCTTGTCGGAGAAGAGGAGGATCTCGTCGCGTGCGTTCACAAGGCTAGTGATGCAAATGTAGTCATCTTCCTTCGTTCGCTGCCCGATTACGCCCTTCCCACCGCGGCCTTGACTGTGAAAATCCGTCGCACGCGCGGCGTTTACGTAACCGCGTTGGGTGATCGACACCATCAGGTCGTAGTCGGGGATAAGACTATTGAAGTCGACATTCCCATCCTCATCCGTGATCAGAGTGCGCCGCTCGCTCAGATATTTCTCACTTATCTCGCGCAGTTCCTTCTTGATCGTCTCATCGAGGAGGAGCTCGCTTCCGAGTATCTGCTCATACTCGGTGATTGCGAGTAGCTTCTCTTCATACTCGCTATCGATCTTGTTCCCCTCAAGAGCCGTCAATTGCGCCAGGCGCATCTTCAGGATGGCATCCGTCTGCTCATCGCTCAAAGCGAGCTCACTCTTCAACTGCTCGGCGGCGGCAGGGCTATCCGCAGCCCCACGGATGATCTTCACCACACGATCGATGTTCCCAAGCGCGATGCGGTAACCTTCCAAGATATGGGCTCGTTTACGCGCCACATCGAGCCTGTGTGCGGTGCGACGACGAACGATCTCACGGCGAAAGTCGATGAACGAGTTTAGAATCTCTTTCAAGGAGAGCGTACGCGGATTCCCATCGATGATCACCAAGAACACAGCGGCGAAGGTCTTCTCAAGCGGTGTGAACTTGTACAGCTGGTTCAACACGACATTTGGGTTGGCCGACCGCTTCAGCTCGACTACGATGCGCATCCCCTCACGATCGGACTCATCGCGCAAATCGGAGATGCCATCGATCTGGCCGGCGTGCACCTTTGCAGCGATAGATTCCACGATCGTCGACTTCTTTATCTGATATGGAATCTCACTGATGATGATCCGGTCGTCATCGATCTCCGCCTTCCCGCGCAGAGTGACCTTCCCGTGCCCGGTGCGGTACATGTCCTCGATTCCACTGCGTCCCATGATAATGCCCCCGGTGGGAAAATCCGGGCCTTGAATGTGCCCCATCAGGTCCTTCACCGACGCAACTGGGTTATCCATCAGCATGAGGACTCCGTCGATCAGCTCCCCCAGATTGTGCGGCGGGATCTGGGTCGTCATTCCTACCGAAATCCCCCATGCCCCGTTCATCAGCAGGTTCGGGACTTTGGAAGGCAGAACGATCGGCTCTTGCAAGGAGTCATCGAAATTCGGCATCCAATCTACTGTATCCTCGCCGAGCTCCTCCAGAAATTCGGAGGCGATCGGAGAGAGACGTGCCTCGGTGTAGCGCATCGCCGCCGCCGGATCGCCATCGATCGATCCAAAGTTTCCCTGACCGTCGATGAGCGGATAGCGATATGAAAACGGCTGTGCCATGTTAACCATGGTATCGTAGATCGCCGTATCACCGTGTGGGTGGAACTTACCCATCACTTCACCGACGATACGCGCTGACTTCTTGTGCGCCTTGTTACTGCTAAGGCCAAGCTCGCGTAGCCCGTAGAGGATGCGCCGCTGCACGGGCTTTAGGCCGTCGCGCACATCGGGAATGGCCCGTCCACGAATCACGCTCATCGCGTAATTGATGTAGGACTGCTCCATCTCGTCTTCGATGAAGGTGTGTTCAATCCGTTCCATACTCACCCGCCCCTTATCACAATCGTTAGGCTAATATTACCGGAAGACTAGATAGGATGCAACTTTCGGGGCGTGTTAGACGATCGTGAACGGATCGAACGCGTCACGCAGGGCGTCCCCCATGAAGTTGAACGAGAGCACTCCAACGACGATGAAGATCCCGGGGATCAAAAGCCATGGATGCAACTGAATTACCACGACATTGTTCGCTGCATTCAGAAGCTGCCCCCAGCTCGTCATCGGCTCGTGAATCCCGAAGCCAAGGAAGGATAATGTCGCCTCTGTGAGCATCATTCCAGGAATGGTCAACGTCGCGGCAACAACGAGGTAACTTGTAAGGCTAGGACCTGAATCCGTGAGCGGCGAGTGGTAATGATTTGCCTTTAACGCAGTCAGGGAGCTAAACTTCTTGGTGTGGATGTCGATGTGAGGCATTCACCCGGGAGGTGAGCATGGGCTTTGATATTGAACAGGGGGAAGAACTACTCTCGAGTCACTCTGGAGTGGCCTTAGTAGGAGAGATACTAGCAACGATTGGACTAGGCAAGCGCTTGGACAAGGTAGCATTACCCGACCATCCATCACCGGAGATCAGTCATGGAGAAGTAGCCAAAGCGATGATTGGACTGATCTGTGTGGGTAAACCGGACTTTGATGCCATTGAGCCGTTTCGTGCTGATCCGTTGTTCTCTACTGCGCTAGGAATGGAGGTAGTCCCTTCTAGTCCCACACTGAGGCAGCGGTTAGACAGCGCCAAAGGAGCGTTCGATGACATCTTGTTAGAAGAGTCAGCCAAGATGGTGCGGAGATTCGCCCCGGCACTTATCCCCAGTGAAGGAGAACTGGTACCGATCGATATCGATGCCTGCCTGTGCCCTTGAGGCAGACAGGTCAGTCCATTTGACAACTCTGACACGAAGAAAGAGAAAGTAGAGTGGACGTACAAGAAGTTCGTTGGTTACGCTCCCATCTTCGCCTATGTAGGCAAGGCAGAAGGATATCTGGCCAACCTGGAGCTACGGCCAGGGAGTGATCATTGCCAGAAGGGGACAAAGGCATTCCTGGAAAGAACGCTTCATTATGCTGGCATGATGAGCGATGCCCGCTACCTGGTACGGATGAACTCGGGGAACGACAGTCTGGAGAACATCAAGGTATGCCAACAGGCGGGGGTGGAGTATCTGATCAAGCGCAACCTACGCAAGGAGAGCAAAGAGGAATGGCTGAGGCTGGCCCTGGAGAGGGGAGAGCAGGAGGAAAGCAGGCCGGGGAAGGAAGTATGGCATGGGGAGCGATATGTAGAGAGGACGGGGATTACCGGACCACTACGGATCGTGTATCGGGTAACCAAGCGCACGGTAGAGGCGAATGGGCAGGCATTACTGATTCCGAAGGTAGAGGTAGAGAGTTACTGGACATCGCTAGATGTGGATGTGGAAAGGGTGATTGAGCTGTACCACGAGCATGGGACAAGCGAACAATTCCACAGCGAGTTGAAGAGTGACCTTGACCTAGAGAGACTGCCATCGAGGAAGTTTCAGACGAACGAGCTGGTGTTGTTGTTGGGGATGGTGGCATACAACATATTGCGATTGATTGGGCAGGAGAGCTTAAACGGGGACGACCTACCAATGCGTAAGAAGGTAAGCCGTCGGCGGGTGCGCAGTGTGATGCAGGACATGATCTATCTAGCGAGTCGGGTAGTGCGGCATGCGCGGCGATTAACACTATCATTTGGTAGATACAGTCCATGGTACGATACATGGCGAAGGGTATACTGGCGTTTGGTTGCCACCTGACAAGGAAAGTGAAAGTGGACGACAGAGAAGAGGAAATGATCGTCGTGAGGGGGGGTTGCCAAAAGCGAGGAAATTATACCCGGTAGCGCACACACTGCCCTGGTCAGCGGTGATTTCTCACCCTCAGAGAGCAAGATGGACCAGAAAACGATGCTAGAACAAAGGAGAAATGACTAAACTGAGCCCTCAACGGGTGATCCCTTCACCCTATCACGGATTCAGGATATCGTTAGTGTTTGATGACTAGTAAAGTTCCTGAAGGATCGCGTTTGCGCAGATTGATATAGAGTCAGCAAAGAACGGGAGGAGAAAGATGACAAAGCAACTGACAGCCATAGTACATTCGGAGGAGCAGCCACTGGCTGTGTAAGCTTCCTTGGATAGATAGATGATCTAAGGAGGTAGACAGCAATGACTGCTCAACAAAAGTGTAACGCGGAGGTTACTCTGGTGGCAATTGATGTTGCCAAGGCCTGGAATGCGGTACTGGTAGAAAAGTGTGATGGCACGCACCAGCGTTTTCGAGTGGCGAACACCCGCGCCGACCATGATCGCCTGATGTT
>JALTFO010000236.1 GCA_027007005.1 Candidatus Bipolaricaulota bacterium
GTTGTGGATAACTGTGGAGCCTAGGGGACTCGAACCCCTGGCCTCTTGCATGCCATGCAAGCGCTCTCCCAGCTGAGCTAAGGCCCCAGTGTGTGCGTATTTGTTACCCGATTAGCACGCTTTTTTCAAGGCAGATCAGCAAGGTAGTTGGCGATCATGTGATCGAGGATCATGTGCGCGTCCTCTATCCGCCCGTAGTGATCCTCGGGGAACAACAGGGCGTGGTCGGCGATAGCTTTCACCTTTCCTCCGTCGAACCCAAGTAGGGCGATTGTGGTCACTCCCGCGTTCCGCGCCCATTCGGCGGCACGGACGATGTTCGGTGAGTTTCCGCTTCCAGTGATCGCGATCAGCAGGTCCCCATCCCTTGCCAGCGCCTCCAGTTGACGCACGAACACAGCCGTGTAGTCCTCATCGTTTCCCCAGGCAGTGAGCAGGGGGACGTTGTCGGTGAGGGCGATCGCGCGATACGCCGGGGTTTTCCCTTTTGAGGCCAGTTTCTGCAGGTCGTTCGCCATGTGTGAAGCGGTGGCCGCACTCCCGCCGTTTCCGATTATGAACAGCGTCCGTCGTTCTATGCGTGCGCGTTCCAGAACATCTATCACTTCAGCAACCGCCATCGGATCGATCGCCCGCAGCCCCTGTTCTAGTTTATCTATGTACTCTTTGACGTAGTCTTTCACTCATTCCTCCACGTAGATGATACGGCTCCCCTGCCCATCAAATGAAAACGGTATCTTGCGCAGGCCGAGTGCCTCCATCCTCATTGTCAACCGCCCCTGCTCCTCCGGATCGCAGTAAAGAAGGAGGAATCCTCCCCCACCTGCACCTAGGATCTTCCCTCCCTGTGCACCAGCCTCAAGCGCAGACTTGTACCACTCGTCGATCCGCGGGTCGGTGATCCCACTTGCGATCTGGCGCTTGATCATCCAGCTTCGATGCAGCAGCTTCCCGACTGACTCTGGTCGGTTCTCGCTCAACGCCTCGTGCATCTCCTCGGCCAGCCGGACGAGCAGTCCAAGCTCCCTGTTCGCCTTCCCAGTCCTGGTTTTTGTCACCTGCTCATTCAGGATGTCTGAGCTTCTCCGCTGCATGTGTGTGTAGAACAGGAGGAGGGATTCTGACAGTCTGCGCCGCGTTAAACGCTCGCAGATGATCGGTTCAACTAGGACCGAGTCATCCCGGTTGAAGTGGATGTAATTGAGGCCACCGTAGGCAGCAGCGTACTGATCCTGCTTTCCGATCGGCTGACCAAGGGTATCGATCTCGATCTCGCAGGCCTCGCGTGCTAAACGCTCTGCACCACTGAAACGGTCCGCGTAGGCGTGCAGGGCGTGCAATAGGCCCACGGTTAGAGTAGATGATGAACCGAGCCCTGTTCCAGCTGGAATATCGGCGATCGTCGATATCTCCACTCCACGATCGATATCTGTCTTGCGAAGCGCCGCGCGCACGATCTCGTGCCTCAGATCATCTACACGATCGACGATCTCGGTGTCGGAGTAGGAGACACGGATCGAGTCATCAAAGCGCTTGTTTACCGCGACATACATGTACTTGTCGATTGTCGTCGATACAACGGCCGCATCGTGCTTGCGGTAATACGACGGCAGGTCTGATCCGCCACCAGCAAAACTGACGCGAAACGGCGTCCGGGTTATGATCAAGCGTATCTCCTTTGCGCCTCTTCGTATCGCGCGTGCGTGCCGATGTCAAGGAGTTCCTCGGTGCTCTCGTAGGCGTAGATGGCGGCACCAGCTTCTAGAGCACGTGGGAAAAGATCGACCACGAAGTCAGCCGGTCCCTGTAACGGAAGGAATTCTAGGATCTCCGGTTCCAGCAGGTACAGCGCGGCGTTCCCCAGGTTCCCGTGCGAGAAATCGCCCGGCGCATGGTGCAGAGCGACAACCTTGTCATCAGCATCCACTTCCACGATGTCGCAGTCGTGCGGTCGATCGGTGTGCTGTACTACGAGCGTACCCACACCGCCATGGGCATCGTGGAATGCTTCCAGCTTGGCAAGGTTAAGGCTGGTGAGGATGTCCCCATAGACGACGACGAATGGCTCATCTAGCAGATCTGAAAAAGCGCGTAGCGCGCCGGCTGTCCCCTGCAGCTCCTCCTCATGAGAGTAGGTGATATGCGCACCGTAGCGGCTCCCATCGCCGAGATGGGCCTCGATCTTCTTGCCCAAGTGGTGGAGATTAATAGATAAATCATGAATGCTGTACGAGGCGAGCCAGTCGATCGTGTGATCGATCAACGCCTTATCCCCGATTGGAAGTAGCGGCTTTGGTGTAGTCAGCGTCAGCGGCCGCAGCCGTTCTCCCTCACCAGCGCAGAGGATGACTGCCTTCATGAAACGCCTCCGCTCGATGCGCCAGGAGCCGCAAGCCGTTGGAGACAAGCTCCAACGCTACGGAAGCCACAAGACTTGGCCTTCGTGATTGGCGCTCTTGCGAGCCCTCTGTTGACAACTGTCTCTTCAACGTCGGAGACAAGCTCCGACGCTACAAAAGGGCTGATATTCAATACTCTACTCATGTGCTCTATCCCCTTGTTCACTGATCAATCTCAATTTCCGCCAGGATCGTGTTCACAGCCACCGACAGATCTGCCACTACTAAATCGGGCTTCGCCTCGAACGACCCGTCACGCCCAGCAAATCCTGTTCTAACGAGGATCGTGCGGCACCCGGCGCGCTCTCCGGCCAAGATGTCACTTGTGGAATCCCCCACGAGGTAGGAGAGGGACAGGTCGATCCTCATCTCATCGCGTGCCCGCTCTAGCATTCCTGTTCCCGGCTTGCGACAGGGGCAGTCTTTAAGATACTCGATCACCGTTGCCTGCGGATGGTGCGGGCAGTAGTAGATCGCTTCCAGGTGCGCCCCATGTTTCTCTAGCTCGCTGTGCAGTCGCGCATGAATCCGCTCAAGATCAGCGATCGTCAGGTATCCCTTGGCCACTCCCGCCTGATTGGTGACTACAATCACCGGAATTTTCGCATCGTTCAACCGTGCGATTGCCTCCCCCGCGCCGGGGATCAGCTCCAGGTCCTCGGCGCGGTTCAGATGATCTATCTGCCGAACGATCACCCCGTCGCGGTCAAGGAACACCCCCCAGTTCAACATGTGGCTCTAGCGAACGACAAGGCTCACCATTTTGCCTGGGATGGCGATCGCCTTTACCACTTTCTTGCCGTCAAGCTTTGAGGAGACAGCCTCATTAGCGAGAATATACTTGCTCAGTGCATCCGCATTGCTCGCTATCTCCATCGGTACGGTCACTCGCGCGCGGACTTTTCCATTTATCTGCACGGGGATCTCCACCTGTTCCTCGGCGATGGCACTCTCAGAGAACTGCGGCCACGCTTGATCCAAGATCGCGTCATCGTCACTATTTGTGTGGCCGATTCGCTGCCACATCTCCTCGCAGACAAACGGGGTAAACGGGGAGAGGATAAGGATCAGCCCCTCGATCACCGCGCGGACCAGGCCGTCGTCCCCTCCATCGTCCACGTAGCGGTAGGTGTCGTTGACCAGCTCCATGATCGCCGAAATGGCGGTGTTAAAGTTGAAGCGACCCTCGATGTCCTCGGTCACTTTCTTCAGCGTGCGCTGGTAGCGCCGCCAGAGCGACCTTCCTGCTTCACTGAGCTGGTCTTGCTCAAAGCTAGTTGGTGCGGCAGCGACGCGCTCGGCGTTCGTCACCACGAGCGTCCACACACGGTTGACAAAACGGAACGCACCGCGCACCCCCTCCTCCGACCACTCGATATCCCGGTCCGGAGGGCCCATGAACAACGTGTACAGCCGCTCTGTGTCCGCGCCGTATTTATCAATAATCTCCGATGGTGCGACCACGTTCTTCTTCGACTTGCTCATCGAGAAGTTCGATATTTCGACCTTTTTTCCGCAGTGTGGGCAGCGTCCGTCCACGACCTCACTTGGGAAGAGCCAGCCATGCTCTGGGCAGCGGTAGGCCATGTGGCAAACCATCCCCTGCGTAAACAGCCGCTTGAACGGCTCGGAGAAGTTGACGTACCCCATATCCTGCAGCGCCTTGGTGATGAAACGTGAGTAGAGTAAGTGCAGGATGGCGTGCTCCACCCCGCCCACGTACTGGTCGACCGGGAGCCAGTTGTTCACATCGTCGACAACGAATGGGACCTCGTCATTCTTGGCCGAGATGTAGCGCAGGTAGTACCATGAGGAATCGACGAACGTATCCATCGTGTCCGTATCGCGCTTTGCCGGACCGCCGCAGATGGGGCAGGTCGTCTCGGCGTAGCCGGGGATGTCAGCTAAGCCCATCTTTCCAATGAACTCAACATCCGGCAACAGAACGGGAAGGTCCTTCTCCGGTACAGGGACGATTCCACACTTGTCGCAGTAGACGATCGGGATCGGCGCCCCCCAGTAGCGCTGGCGGGAGATGAGCCAGTCGTGCAGCCGGAAGTTGATCGCCGCTTTCCCCTTTCCGGTTTCCTCCAACCACTTTATGACCTTGCTTGTCGCTTCTTCTCCTGGTGTTCCGCTGAAGTCACCCGAGTTGATGATCATACCGTGCTCAGCGTGGAAGAGGACGTCGCTGTAGAACGGAGTCCGAGATAGCATTTCCATCACCGTACGGTACTTGCGGGAACGTTCATCAAGCGCGTGGCAGCGCTCCATGATCGCCCGATCGGACTTCACTGAGTCGAGCTCAACAATGTTATCGTGAAAGATGAACAGCCAGCGCCCACCGACGAGTTCAGTCCAGCTGCCAGGCTTTAGATACTTCTGCACGATCTCCGCATACTTATCAGCCTTCTGAGCGTCCATCGTCAGATAGAGATCATCTTCCTTCTTTTTAAAGTGAAATCCCGCCTCACGAAGAGCCTGCTCAATCTGCACGTCGGCGCTCTCGGCAGGGATGTAGCTCTTTGTCACACCATCTGTGCGACCAATCACCGGGATGATCGGAAGTCCAAACTTGATGGCGAAGGCGAAGTCGCGCTCGTCGTGCGCGGGGACGGCCATGATCGCACCGGTTCCGTAGGTCATCAGTACGTAGTCGGCGATCCATACGGGGATCTCACTTCCGTTCACCGGGTTGATCGCATATCCGCCGGTGAACACGCCCGTCTTCTCCCGATCAGTCGATGTGCGCTCGACAGCGGTCTGTTTCGCTGCCTGCGTTCGGTACACGCCCACAGCAGCTCGCTGTTCCGGTGTCGTCAGCTTGTCGACCAACGGATGCTCTGGCGCCAGCACCATGAACGTCGCTCCCCATAGGGTGTCCGGCCTTGTTGTGAAGACGACAATCTCCTCACCATCCTGCGTGTGGAACGTGACCTCCGCTCCCACACTCCTCCCGATCCAGTTCTCCTGCATCTTCTTCACGTTCTCCGGCCAGCCGTCGAGCGTCTTTAGGTCATCGAGGAGGCGATCGGCGTAGTCGGTGATTTTGAAGAACCACTGTTCTAGTGTCTTCTGCACCGGAGGAGTGCCGCAGCGCTCGCAGACGCCGCCTACGACCTGCTCATTAGCAAGGACCGTGTCGCAAGTGGGGCAATAGTTCACCGTCGCCTTCTTCTTGTAGGCCAGACCGTGCTCGTACAGCTTGAGGAAGAGCCACTGCGTCCACTTGTAGTAGTCGGGGAGGCAGGTCGTCACCTCGCGATCCCAGTCGTACTCGATCCCCCAGGCGCGGAATTGCTCCTTGGCGTGGGCAATGTTGTCAAGCGTCCAATCCCGCGGATGAATTCCCCGTTCGATCGCCGCGTTCTCCGCCGGGAGGCCGAACGCATCCCAGCCCATCGGGTTTAAGATGTTGTACCCGCGCATCAAGTAGAAGCGGGTAATGACATCACCGATGATGTAGTTTCGCCCATGCCCCACGTGCAGCGACCCCGATGGGTAAGGGAACATGTTCAGATAGTAGAACTTTTTATCAATTGCATTAGTTGGTGCGCGGAAGAATCCGCGTTCTCCCCAGAAATCGCACCAGCGCTCCTCTATCTCCTTGAAACCGTATCGCTCTGGTCTTTCATCTACCATAGTCTAAGCTCTCCCCTTGCCAAACGCTCCGCCTGCTGCAACAGTTCATGGACATCCTTCATCGAACGCATCTCACTGTACAGTCGCAGTATCGGCTCCGTCCCGGATGCGCGGAACAGGAGCCAGCCATCCTTGAAGCGTAGCTTAACCCCGTCGATCGTCTCCACTCTTGTCACCTTCCGGCCAGCAAAGGTGGATGGTGGGTTATCCTTTAGCTTTGCCACCACCTCCAAGCGCCCTTCCACCTTTATATCGCGACGGTGATAGAAACGGGGGCCGTACTTGTCGAAGAGTGACTCCACCAGCTCGCTTGCTGGCACACCGGCGCTGGCAACGATCTCTGAAAGGAGGACTGAGTGGAGAACGCCGTCGCGTTCGGGGATGTTTCCCTGAATAGCGATGCTACCGCTCTCCTCGGCTGCAATCAGAACGTCGCCACGCTTGAGGATTTGTTCGCAGTGGTGCTTGAAGCCGACTGGAACGACTATCTGAGTCAGGCCATAGTCTTTGCACATGTCGCTTGCCATATCCGTGAGGTTAAACGCGGTGATAACCGATCCACGCATGCCGCGCTGTTCGACAAGGTAGCGGAATATGAGGGCAAAGGTACGATGAGCGTCGATGTACCCGCCTTTCTCGTCCATCGCCGAGATGCGATCGCCGTCGCCGTCGGTGACCACGCCGATCATGTTACCTTTCTTTCTCTTATGCAGTGCAGCGATCACCGCACGGAGAGGCACGAGGTTCTCCTCCAGCGGTTCCGGCTTCTTTCCCCCGAACAGCGGATCATGCCGCCCTCGAATCTGCGTGTAGGACACGCCGTACCCACGGAGTAGCTTCGACACGTAGCCCTGCGCCGAGCCGTACATTGAGTCGATCACCACGTGCACCGGCGATGCCGTGAGGCGAGATGGATCGATCAGCGTGCGTATTTTCTCCAGGAAGGGTGTTTTCAGATCAACCTTCTCGATCGTCCCTTCGGGAGAATGAGGGATTGGAACGGCATTTGAGAGGTGTTCTTCCACTCCATCGGTTACCTCGCTTGGAGCGGACCCACCGTACTCTGCCTTGTACTTGATGCCGTTATAGATCGGAGGGTTGTGGCTAGCGGTGATCATGATCCCTGCCGCTGCCTTCTGGTTTACGACCGCGTAGGAGACCGCCGGGGTCGTAACAGGAGCATTGCTGATCGTCACTGGGATCCCCGAGTCGTGCAGCACGCGGGCAAAATAGTGCGCAAACTCCGGCGAGAGAAATCGCATGTCGTAGCCGACGACGACTCCATCCGCTGCTGGTCGATACGGAGACCCCCAATCGGTGTAGATATCGAGCTCTTTTCGCTTCTCAGAGAGGAGGAACTTTGCCGTCGCCTCGGCCACTCGCGCCACATTATCGAACGTTAAGCCATCGGCGATGACTGCCCTCCACCCGTCAGTTCCGAACTTTATTCTTCTTGCGTCTTCTTGGTTTCCTCTTTTTTCCACGATTTTCTCCTGTACGCACACGCGATATTGTGTTTATCCGTTGAACGTTCTCTGGCAAGACGAGGTCGTTTCGCGCGAGGATCTCCTGAAGCAAGGTATAGGGAATCGATGTCTCTACCCACAGAGAGTCGATCTCCACGACCCCGTTCTTCACCGGAACGTGCGGTATCGCCCGTTCCACTGCCTGCTTGTAGCGGGCGAGCATCTCCTCATCGCTCAGCTCTTCAGTAGTTGTATTCAACGGTGTATTCTACCTCGCTTTCTCCGCTTGCGGGGACGCTCACTAAGTACTGAATCGTGTTAGAATCCACCTTCTCGTAGTTTTGCGAAGAGGTTGTGATGTTCCACGTTCCGTTCAGGTGCTCGCGGACATCGATTACTACGTCCTCGTCCTTGTGGTTGCGCAGTGTGATGCGATACATCTCGCGATACGTCGACAGTGCGATCTTCACGCGGGAGAGTTGCGTCCTCTCACCGACTAAGTCGAAAGAACTTCCGACGTGGAGGTTGACAGTCTCGTCCTTTGCCGTATGGCCGATCGAGTCCTCGCCTAGAAAGAGGAGCGCACCATCGATATTCCCGAACAGACGCACCGTCCCCGCGGGAAGTGGTATTCCCAGGCCATTGCCCGCGCTGTTGTCAAACGAGACCTTCACCTGCACCCCGGGCTCACTCGCTCCGTCGTAGATGTAGGTTCTCTTTACCTTAACATTGCTTGCTGTAGTGTAAGGAACGACGAGTGAAACACGGTTGTCCAGATCGATCGTTCCGGGAAGGGTGTACAGGTGGTACTCAAACGCGCTCTGCTCGGTGGCGCTAGTCTGCATTGCCATCGGCGCTGGCGCGGCACGTACACCGCTGAAGCTGGCTTTCACCTGATTTACGTCCCCGGCGACAAAACGGACCGTCGCCGCGGGAAAGTCTAGCCCACACTGATTGGCAAGTGTAATCTGTCCTTGCAGCGAGAGAGCCGACTGATCCTTGTCGAGGATGCAGATGTAGCTGCCTACCCAAGAAAGACCACCGGTAAGGTAAGAGAGCGTTGCCGGGAGGTCGCCCGCCTTATTTGATTGCATCTTCAATTCTAGCACCGGATTGAGAGCGAATGTCCCCTGATCTCCGAAACTCACCTGCTGAGGCTGAGCGATCCTGCGGATGTCGCCGGAAGAGTCGATGATTGTGATACTATTCTCTCCGTATGCGAGGAGAGTCCCGTGATAGACACCGTTTGAGGTCATGACCTCAACCTTCTTTCCGACGGCAGCAGATGTGAGATCGGCGGCGCTAGTATGATTGAACGACTGTGACAGGAGTGTTGCATCCGAAGAGATCAGCACTGATTCGGCAATTGTGCTCGCGGGAACGGGCAGATCCACAACCTTTACTCCTTTGGTCAAGCTCAACGTGACAGAGTCCTGCACGCATGCGATCCCCTGCGAATAGATCGTCACCACCGGGCCTCCCGATGCGAGAAGCGAGATGATAGTAAGAGCGACACTAATGGCAATCCCAACCTTCACCTTGCGCATGGTTTCCCTCCTTGAACTGTAACAACGATGATAGCACACGCGCCAGCAAGTTGTAAAGGAAACGGGCTTCTTGTGGGTTACCTGCCCTCTGAAATCCTGCGCGGGCCTACTGCTCTTTTGTGATAACTGCGCGAGCAAGCTACAATCGCTACTCGATTCAAAGGAGACGATACATGCAGAGATTCTTGACTGTGGCTGTAGTAATTCTACTTTTGCTCTTCGCCCTCCCTGGCTTAGCGGATGCCGGCCAGGAGGGCAAGCTATCTCCGACACTACGCGAGATAGTAGCGCAGACCGGCGACACCGCGGATTTGTCAGCCTACGCCTCATCGCTGCAGGTCTTCTCTTCCAAGGGGTTGCTCGTTCTGCCGATCGGTCCTGGAGGGGAAAATGGGGATGAGCTGGGTGTACTCGTCAAGGTGCGCCACCCGTTCTTCGGAGCTAATTTCCTCGGTCTGCCGGTGATGGTGTCGACAGGGACGATCCTCGGGATGAGGATTCCTCTTGCGGCACTGCTGACGCTCATCAGTTCACCGGACGTGATCTACGTGGAGCCTTCGTGGAAGACGGAGCCAAAGCTCGATGTGAGTGTTCCTGCGATCGGGGCAAGCCTTGTGCACGCCCCACCGATATCCGATACAGGGGAGAACGTGATCGTCGGCGCGGTCGATACTGGTATCGATTACATGCATCTGGACTTCCGCTACGATTCTGATGGAGACGGCGTCGAGGAATCATCGCGCATCCTGTCGATCTGGGACCAGACAAGCGGCCTGTTCGGTGCCAAGTATGACCGCTCGGACATTGAGAGCGACATTGCCGGTGGGTTTGGCCCGAACAGTGGAATCGTCCGCGAATCGGACACGGAGGGACACGGGACACACGTCATGGGGATCATTGCGGGAGACGGGTCGTCCTCATCCACGGGGATGATCGGCGTTGCTCCCGGCGCACAGATAATCGAAGTGAAGACGCCGTTCTACACTTCGGATATCCTCTCTGGCGTGCGCTACATCTTTGATCAGGCGGAGCAGGCTGGGCTCCCGGCCGTTGTCAACTTGAGCCTCGGTGGCCAGGATGGACCGCACGACGGGACGAGCCTGTTCGAACAGGGGCTTGATGAGCTCCTCGATCGGCCGGGGCGAGCGATCGTTGTCTCGGCGGGAAACGAGGGAGATGAGTTACTACACATCGCACACACACTGTCTGGAAACTCCTTCACCTTCTCCGTCGATCCGGGCTCGGATTCGCTCGACATGTCCCTCTGGTACCCAGGAAGCTCCACGTTCACAATCACCGCCACCCCACCGATCGGGTCCCCGCTCACCGTAGCGGTTGGGTCGATCGACCACGCCACAAGCATGAGCGGAACGGTCAGTGTGGACAACGCTTCTGCTGGAACAAACCCGGAGAACCATGACAATGAGGTCCTGATAACGTTAAGTGAGCTCAGCAGTGGTGCTCCGTGGAGCATCACAATAACTGACGCGGGCGGAGGAGGGAGGTTTGATGGCTGGATCACATCGACCGATGGCCGGATCATCGGTGGTGACACGGACGAGACCATCGACGAACCGGGTAACGCGAAAAAAGTGATCACCGTGGGATCGTTCAACACCAAGGCGCAGTGGGCATCCTTGGCTGGGCAACAGGACTTCTCATCGAGCACCCAGATCGGTGCTCTCTCCTACTTCTCCAGCCTTGGACCGACGCGTGATGGCAGGCAGAAGCCGGAGATCGCGGCGCCGGGGGCATGGATCTGTTCAACGCTTTCTGCTGATTCTCCGTCCGCTCTGTACCTCACGAATCCCGATGGCGTCCACACGATGAACCTGGGGACGAGCATGGCCGCCCCACACGTGACCGGCACGATCGCGCTGATGCTCTCCGAGGATCCGCAGTTGACCTCAGATCAGATCAAGGCTACGCTCACGGACACCGCAACGCAGGATACATTCACCGGGAGCGTCCCCAATACGAGCTGGGGATGGGGAAAGCTCAACGCGCATGATGCGGTTGCGGCTGTCATCAGCCAGGTAAGCCCGCCGCCCGGGGATGTGCCCACTGTTGCTCTTAGCGAGAACCCGGTGAGCACGGAGGCAAAGTTCAACTACCAGCTACCGGATGGTACGACGCAGGCACGCCTGCACGTGATCACGGTATCCGGGGAAACGGTGCTCGATGTTGGTCTTCCGATAAGAGGGACGCGCTACACATGGAACCTGATCGACGATGTAGGCCGCATGTTAGGAAATGGCTTGTATCTGTACGTAGTGACTAGTGACAAGGGAAACTCCACGGTAGGAAGGCTGGTGATCTCTAGGTGAGAAAGAAACTCTGTGTCTTTATGTTAATGATCAGCCTTCTTGGTGTGGTGGGCTTTGCGAGCGGATATGGACATGTTGCCGGGATCTTCGATCTATCAACATCAGCGCGCGCTGCGGGGATGGGCGGGGCGTTTGTCGCTCTTGCCGACGATGAGAGTGCTGTCTTTTACAACCCGGCCGGTCTCGGGTGGATCAACAATATCAGCCTTTCATCGCTGTTTGCTCGCCAGTTTGATGCTGTAAACTACGCATCCCTCCAGTTTGCTCTCCCGTACTTCGGTGCAGCGATCCTCTACATCGATTCCGGACCGATCGAGGGAAACGAAGACACGTTCAGTTACACGAGCGGTGGCGGGATAGTGTCCACCGGGTTCAACATCGGCCCGGTCGGGATCGGTGGACGGTTCAAGGTCTACCGCGCCACATCGCCAAACGATGTCACCGGGTGGGCGTTCGATCCGGCCCTACTTGTGGTGACCGATCTTGTCCGAGTTGGTTTGCTGGTGGAAAACGCTTACAGCGAGCCGATCGTATTCCCCAGCCACACCGAGGAGTGGACACCGCTGATGCGGATTGGAATCGCTCTGACGCTTGCGCCATCATCCGGCGTGGGAGTAAATGCCACCGTCGAGGGGGTAGGGCTCTTTTCGGGCTCTCCGCGTTTGTACGCCGGGTTTGAGACCTACGTCGATGGCCTCGCCGCGCGGGTCGGGTACGATGGTGATGGAGCGACATTCGGCCTTTCGGTGCGTTTTTCGAGCTTTCAAATAGACTGGGCGTACATCACGCGAGGCGCCTTCCCCGACACCCATCGCGTGTCGCTTGAGTTTCACTTCTAGGAGGATCTGTGGACTACAAGAGACAAGCAGCAACCGTAGTGAGAATCGGTGTTTCATTGATCATTATCGTCCTTCTTGCTTCGCTACTCGCTATTTCGGAGACCGAGCAAGGAAAGAACTTTAAACTAACTCTCACGGGGAGCAAGACATGGACACTGAGCTACGGGATTGGAGACGCCAGTGGTCTAGCAAAGGCTGGATCCAGTCCGTATCAGATCTCGCTCGATCAGTCGCTTGCGGTCGACATCAAGGGCGAGGCACTTTCGGCCCTCACCATCAGTGCCCACTTCAACGACAAAGAGCCAGCGAGCATGCAGACGCTGACGATCAAGCTCGACACCGAGCACCTCAAGGGTGTGCTGGGGGATTTCTCCCTCACTGGAAAGCAGGCGTTCGCCGTGTACAACAAGAAGCTAAAGGGTCTACGCCTTGACTACATGCGCGATGGGACGACATTGACCGGTGTTGCCTCGCAGATCGAGGGGATCTCGGAGTCGCAGACGTTCATCGGTACCACCGCGCACGCGCAAGTGTTGTTCTCCTCTTCGCTACCAGGCACCCCCTGGATTGCACAGCCCTACCGGACGAACATTGCAGGACTATACGCATTTAGCCTCTCTTCACCGTTCATCGCAGACTTCTCCATCGTGAACCTCACCCTTGTCGTGGGAGATCCGCTACGGGCTCTTCTAAGCCAGTACGGGCTCAGCTACTTGTACGATGACATCTCCTCCTCCCCTTCAAAGGACCTGAAGGCAAACACCTTCGCCGTGGTTGGCGATAAGTCTGATACCCTTATCCTGAAGTCGGAGCCACGCGCCCTGTTGAGAAAGAGACTTGAGGATGCAATCAAGGCCTACAATAACGAACATCAGTTAACTGGTGCCGATCGCAAGCTCTACCCGTTTACCACGGGAAGCCAGTACGAGAGTGCATTCCTTGACAGCCTTGCTACGCATGCGACGATCGACGTGGACGAGGACTCTTATCCCATCACAAGCGCTACGCAGCATCGCTTTTACGGCCTTGGCAAGAAGAACGTTAAGAAGGGATCGATCAGCGTAGAGGTGAGCCTGGGCGGCGGAACGTTCAGATCGGTCACCGATCCGGAGTTCACAAACTACAAAGTAACAACATATGATACCGTAGGGATACTTGAGCTTGATTTTCCGGGTAGTTTCTTTACTGACGTCAAGAGCGCCGTGCGTGTTTCGTTTGCCTACAACGTATCCGGCGACATATTCAACCTTGGCCTGTCAGTCGTCCCGGGAAGCGAGAAAGTCTACTTGAACGGGAAACTCCTCGTTCGCGATACAGACTATGCGATCGACTACGAGCTTGGCATGCTCACGCTTCTCACGCCGGTCAAGCAGAACGACAAGATCCGTGTGGACTACGAGCGTTCGCGTGGGGGGCTCGGTTCCAGCGCTGAGTACGCACGAAACTTCTATGGGACGATGCTCACGTTGCCAGTTTCGCCGGTTCTCACCCTCGACCTGAGCCTCCTACAGGCGGCGGACAGCAAGAGTGCAAGTGGCGATGAAGAGCGAGCACGTACGATGCCGAACACTCACACCGTCTCTGGCGTTGTTGGAACGATCAAGCTCGATGGCTTCAACGCGCAGTTCACCGCCGGCTACAACAATAACGTGTTCCCGTTTGACGATGATATGCGCCTCAACATGCCAAACGAGATCACCTCGATTCTCGCCAGTGGCGACTATACCTTGGTGGCGAGCTTGAACGGCCTGAGCGTCCTCCATAATGGCAAGTGGACAGCGTACAGCGCTGCAAGTGGTCTGTCAGGGAGCCGTATCTACGCGATGGTCGGCGATGGCGAGCGTATCTATTTTGGCACGTCATCTGGCCTCAGCGTTCTCAGTCTCAGCGGTGAGGCGCCGTTCGATCAGGTGGAGAACTGGAAGCGTTACTACCTGGAGGACGGACTGCCAAACGTGGCGATCCACTCCCTGCTGCTCGACAACGGTATGCTCTACATCGGGACAGAGGGTGGTTTGGCCGTTGTCCCTATCGATTCGCTCGATGATCCGGCTAGCTATAAGTCGTATACGTCCGACGCGTTCTCGACAATCTATGCCCTGGCAATGTCGCGAGGGAAGCTGTACGTGGGAACGGAGAGCGGCCTATTCACACTCGATTCTGACTCAGGCACATTTACATTGGATACTAGAGCCCCGGAGAAGAAGATCAACGCACTCGCTTCCAGCGATACTAGTCTGTATATCGCATTAGATGATGGGCTGGCCGTGATAAGCGCAGGCAGCATGAGCTGGATTTCCCAGGGCGAACCGGTGTACGCGATCACACTACAGGACGGTGAAATCTCTTACGGATCTAGTGATGGCCTGTACAGTGCGAATAAGCGTGTGTTAGCAACTGAGAACTGGCCGATCACAGCGATTGCCATCGCGCAGGATGGGACCCTGTGGGCGGGGAGCCGAGCCAATCAGGACTACAACCTAAAAGTGTGGCGAATTGGGGATACAACAGAGTCCTTCACCAACTCGGATCTCCTCATCGATGGGCGCGACAACTCTCGCTTCAGAGACATTCCCGCCTCCGATCACACCGACAAGGGGATACTGGCACGGGCAAGCTTCAACCGCAACGTAGAGAACTACTCACTTTCCGGCAGCTTTGAATCTGTACAGCCGACGTTCACCACCATCGGGAGGCTCTCCCGCAGCGATTCCACCGGCTGGGCCCTCAATGGTACGTTCCACATCGCCGATGGAATAGAGCTCACGGCTTCGCACAGCTTCTATGAAGTCGATCATGCAAGTGATCATCCACGAGACACGATGCAGAACAACGCCTCGCTATCGATCGATCTTGGAGTGCACGCTGACCTATCGATCAGCCAAGGTTTGGTAAATGAAGACTTCTTTACTCCAGGATTTGACAGCGACACGATCACCTACGCTCTTTCTCTATCGGACAGCCTCTTCTCAAAAGCGCTCTCCCTGTCCCTCGGCTGGACCGACACCCTGCGTTACGGCATCTCGAACAGCGCCAACCCTCGCGAGAACAGGCTCTCTGCGAGCGCTACCTGGCAGATAACACCGGACATCAAGCTCAACGGTAGCTGGGCAAGGCCGATGACCTTCGCTGCGAACAAGACGAGCGGAAGCGTCAAGTGGGACCTAAGCGGCAACGTGCGGCATAGCTTTACTGGCCTCGGCACCACCCTCACCTACACTGTGGATGGAAGCCGACCCCTCAGCGACGAGAGCGCGCGCATCACGCAGACGGCGAAGCTGGACCTGCGTCCGAAAGCATTCTCACTCTCATCCGTCAAGCTAACCCCGCGCTTCACCCTGGGAGGAAACAACAAGGGCGGAACGATCACGTTAAACGGCCAGGCTAATCTGCGAGCGACGGTGAGCGATTTCTCTACGCAGGCGACGCTAGGTCGTGACCTATCCGGGTTTACTAAAGACAGGGAGCAAACGACGGATCGTCTATCACTGAGCCTCGCCTACAGTGGAATCCCGGATCTGCGCCCGAACATCTCTTTTACCCAGAACGCGAGTAACGTCACTTACCGCGGCGAGTCGCGCGGATCGACCAGCCGAACGCTCATCGGAACGCTCACCTGGTCGCCGAAGGATGGTCCGCGGGACACTCTGCGGATCAGCGCACGCGGTTCTTCTGGATCGCGGCAGGAGGGGAACCTAACGGTGAGTGTAACTAACAGCTATACATTCTCTACCGACCCGTTCCCCGAGGGGACCCTCTACCAGCCGATCGGCGTGCGCGTCGACCTGGATGGAAGCTATGCCTCGCGCAACGAGACACCCGAGATCAATCTGTCGCTCAAGACAAGCGCCGACCTGACGATCTCCAAGACGTGGCAGACATCCCTCTCCGCCTCCTACCTCACCGGAACGAAGAGCGACGGCAAGATGTACAACAGCCTGCTCTTCGAGCTGTTTGTTGCAGCCAGATTCTAGATCGATGGACACAAGCGATCGCTATCTGCGTCAGACGACACTGCCCGAGATCGGGGATATTGGGCAGGAGCGATTGCGAGGCTCAACTGTGCTCGTCGTCGGCTGTGGTGCGCTCGGATCGAATAGTGCCGAGATTGTGGCCCGTGCCGGCGTTGGGAGTATCACTCTTGTCGACTCGGACATCGTGGAGATGGGAAACCTCCAGCGGCAGGGGCTACTCGGTGAGCCAGACGTAGGAGAACACAAGGCTGAGGCAGTAGCAAGGGCCTTGCAAAGGATAAACAGCGAGATCGAGATCGACTACAAAGTCGTGCGGATCAGCGCTGATAATATCGAGCGGCTCCTGCATGGCGTCGATCTGGTTCTTGATGGGTTCGATAACATGCCCTCGCGCTACCTGTTAAACGACGCCTGCGTTAAGCACGACATTCCCTGGGTCTTCGCTGCGGTCGCTGGAATGTTTGGGATGACGATGCCAATCATACCGCACAGAACGGCTTGTCTGCGCTGCCTATCGCCCGATCCTGTGCCAGACGAATTCGTCCTCACCGCAGGGAACGCCGGGCTGATCAACACCATCCCCCGTGCGATCGTCTCAATGCAGGTAACCTCTGGGCTGAAGATACTCCTCGGCGCTCTGGACGGCCCGGCATTCCTAACGACTTACGACATCTGGAGTAATCAGTTTACGTCGCTTGAGATTGAGCGAGGCGATGACTGCCCATGCTGCGCTCGCGCGCAGTATCCCTTCCTGGAGCAGATTCCCCCCTTGAGTTGAAGCATGAGTTACTGTACGACTTAGAGGATGTTCTCACTGGTGAAGAACGCTTCACTTCGGTTCTCGAGGTTCAAGCAACGCCCTGAGCGATGACTAAGCTACTATCGGTTTCATCAGCCGAGGTCGTTTGCGTGCTTCGCAAGGCAGGCTTCATTGATGCTCCGCACCGAGGTAAAGGAAGCCACGTAATCCTGTACGCAGGGGGGGGGGGAGAGCGAAAGCACCTAGTGATAGTTCCAAAACGAAGGACGCTTCCCAAAGGGACTTTGCTCGCTATTCTTGACCAACCAGGGGTGACACGGACGGAATTTGTCCGCCTGCTGAAAGAGTAAGTCATGTGGTAACAGGGGAGAAATCATTTACTTATGTAAAACCCTGGGAATATTGATATTCTAGTTCTGGGTTACGAAACCAACCCCACATACCTTTTTTTATCTCGCGTCAGCAAAGACCTGCAATTCTATCGATCGTGGTACGATTGGACAGCAGTGTGCCTGGGCATAAAGCTGTTAAGCTTGCTTATCCTGGCTCCAAAACATCAAAGAAAAAGGTTTGACCCTAGATCTGCTTACCGGTCATGTTCGAAATGACAGATCTTATTGGTTTTCGTAGCGTGAGCAGCTTGCCTGCCCTGTGAAGTCTTACTTCACTGGGGTCTGCCACGTTTAGACCATGGAAGCAGTGATAGTGCCTGCATTTGGTGTTACTTTGTAAAGGGAATTCCTAGATCTTTGCAGATCTTCCGGGCTAGTTGACCACTGATCTCGGAATGACGTGGGACTGACGAGCGCTTGTTCTGCGATATATTCATCCACAAGAGTGATTGCTCCCTTCTCGGATGAGAACACATCCCTGTTCACGGAGATGTTTCAGGAACTGACTACGTTTCATACAGTGACTGGTTCTTCGGTGTAATCGGACTCGGCTGCAT
>JALTFO010000237.1 GCA_027007005.1 Candidatus Bipolaricaulota bacterium
TGGAGGCCGGTGGAATGTCTTGCATCGTGCTGACGAATAACATCGTCCCACCGCCGAATGTGATCAACCGTGCGACCCAGGAGAAAGTGCCGATCCTCCTCGTACCGAGCGACACCTACGCGACAGCACGCCAGGTGCAGGAGCTGGAGCCGCTCCTCACCAAGGGCGACGACGAGAAGGTGGAGATCCTGGGTAAGCTCGTGGCACAGAACGTTGACCTGAAGGCGCTGCAAGCGCTGTAGAGATCACTAACAACAAGATTGATAAGAGCGCCCGCACAAATCTGCGGGCGCCTTTCTATGCCGAGACCAATTCACCGGGAAGGACGCGAAGAGCACTAAGAGTGAAAGTCTAAGGGCGTCAAATGCTGCATTTATGGCTCAAGATCGCTCCATTCTCTGAGACCTTCATGCTCTCGGTGGTGAGGCAGACTCTTTCCTTTGTACGAATTTATTGGCTGCCAACACCTCCTATTTGTCCACTTGGAAATTCAAAGTTCCCAAGATGACTTGATGCTGGTCACATCTCGTCCAGATGTTAGCGTCTTTGCAAAAGACCGGGATTCCGATTGCACGGCGCACGAAAGCGTGCTAAAGTAGAAGCGTAGCGGAGGCAAATATGCACAGAGTAGTAGCAGTGAAGGTATTGGAGGACTACAAACTGGACCTTGTTTTCGAAGATGGGAAGCGAGGAATTGTCGACCTTTCACACCTGGCAGGGAAGGGAGTGTTCGCTTTGTGGGGCGATTACCGTATGTTCCGCGATGTCCGAGTTGCCGCTTCAGGTGAATTGACTTGGGGGGAGGAAGTCGATTTGTGTCCAGATGCCTTGTACATGCAGGCCACGGGGCAGAAGCCTGAAGATGTTTTTCCAGCCTTGCGCCAAGAGCCAATCCATGCCTGAGATCTCCAGATTCTTTGGGATTCTAATCAAGATGTTCTTTGACGACCATAACCCACCGCACTTTCATGCCTTCTATGGCGAAGATCAAGCTCTTGTTGATATTCGTACACTATCAGTGTTTGCTGGACATCTTCCGCCACGAGCTCTTGGCCTTGTAATCGAATGGGCAACTCTACACAAACAAGAATTGCTTGAAAACTGGCGGCGTACAAGGGATCAGGAGCCATTAGCAAAGGTTGATCCTCTGAAGTGATAATCTCGTTAGTCGGTTACGAAGGGGCGGGGAAGTAGGGGGACCCGTATCAATGAGCGATGGCGTATTGCTTTGAGTGGCCCTGCGCATCGGGTCTCATCCTGCTAGAAATAGACAAAACGCCCTGGCCTCTTAGTCCTCGATCTTCGGCCTCTTTCGCAGGTTCTTCTTCTCCGTTCTCCGTCTCTTGAGGTCGAGGATCTTCTTGCGCACGCTTCTCGGGGCGACGGTGGGGATGCGCGGTTTCGGCGGCTGTGATAGGGCCTCAAGCTTGCTGCGCAGCTCCTCCAGCGCGATTTGTTTGTTGCGATACTGGCTGCGCTCGCGCTGGCAGGTTACGACGATCCCCGTTGGAAGGTGGCGAAGTCGCACCGCTGTATCGCGTTTGTTCACGTTCTGACCGCCTGGCCCGCTGGAGCGGAACGTCTCTACCTCACACTCGGAAAGCAGGTCTTCATCGGAGCTTGGAATTCTCGGAACCATCATGGATGACCTCCTCTCTGCTAGGATACCACTTCACGGTGATCCATTGCTAGTAGCGGGAATCAAGCACCAGCCCCTTGCAGGGTGCCCTTGTTCAAC
>JALTFO010000238.1 GCA_027007005.1 Candidatus Bipolaricaulota bacterium
GTTTACTACACACGCGGCAAGACCGAGAACAGAAGAATTGGTCCTTGGCTGATAGAGTTTGTCCACCAGGAAGAACAAGTGATGGGGCTAAGGGGCGAGATAGCATCATTGATCGTATTGGGCCTATCATCTATTGGGCCAGACAACATAAAGCCGTGGATGATTGCAAGAATACGATCAATTCTCGAAGATAGCGGTGATCGCGATAACCTGATAGATAACAAGAGACTTGTTCCGCCCTGGATGAGGGAGATAATCGAAGAGATTCTAGCTTGAAATTTAGTCCGCAATGCTGTATAATTCATAGTTAGGAGGCAATTATGATCTCAAACGGAGCGGGATTTCTTAACGGCGTTGAAGGTAAAATTTACACTAGTGATGGAATAAACGGCACGATAACTTTACAAGAACAAATCGGCGTTGATGGTTATGCTGTATTAACGCAAAGCGGAGAAGATTTTAGAGTTGGGATTACCGACTTCTCTATTAACGCCAATGATGAGGGGCTATTCTTTGCATACACATTCATTGGTGATGAAGAATGAAGAGAGAACATTTTGACGGCCAAGGATTCTCGTTCTTAGGGGAAGGTAAATCTCTTCGCGTTGGAAACCTTCCAGGCAGGAAAAAGGTTTGTGTCTATGAGATCACTCAGGAGAAAGAGAATTCAGTTGACGTAAACGTATTAGCATATTGCGCAAACAAGGAATCAGCTACTAAGATGCTCGACTGGCTTAATAGGTTATATGAGGAGTGACCATGAAATACAAAATAATGCGCGGGGCTACGATCCCAGATTCGGGTAAATGGCCAGACATTGAATACGGAGATATTAACATCGTGTTCGATGTAAAGTTATTTGGTAATCCAGATTATGCCTTGTGTTATGCTCCTAACTTCGGGCTAGATCCATTTGGGAATGGACCGCTCTATGTGGAACGGAAATACCTGAAGGCTGAGGGCGCTTTCCCTGATATCCTTAGCTTCTTAAAGAACATGTAATATGGTGCTATATAAGATGGGATTACGGAAACTTGTTACTAGGTTATTACCTGAGACTTGGTACGCGGCAAGCTATTATAGAAGAGGAGCTAAGATCATAGTGACGAGGATTGCTCGTGCGTTCTATGAGGAGGTTGAAAATCCTGGTGTCGGTAAAGTATCGTTTAGGACGGGGAAGAGAAAGTATGCAGGGCTGATGGATACAATGGATGTAAGGAAAAGGATCGAGGAGGTAGTCAATGACCAATAACGAAAAGATAGCGCAGTGGCTGGGTTATGAGATACTGAATCCAGAAATAGCCGAGACCAAGCAATCAATGATGGTGAAGCATCCATATATGCCAGAGTGGGTTCCCGATTATGACAAGCATCTTAGTCTCTGGCAAGGGGGAGAGGGGCTGTTTGGCGAGATCATGAAGAACAAACGCTTCTATAGTAGATTCATTAAAGAATTGCTCGCTCGCTATGGATTGCCCGATGTTATACAAAAGGAAGACGGATCAGAGTGGATGGATACAGCGTCATTGCGCGTGCTTATCAATGCATTACCCGGACAACTCGCAAGGGCGCTGGTGCACGCAATTGAAGATGAACAATCACTGGATGGTATAGAAGAAGATAAATCGGATATAGAATTACTTGAAATCACTATCAATCAATTAAGGGAAGAGGTTGCACGATTAAGGAATGAACTGGCATTACAAAGACCTGTTTATATACCGTATAAGCC
>JALTFO010000239.1 GCA_027007005.1 Candidatus Bipolaricaulota bacterium
ATTGAACGCATAAAACACCGTCCCCAAACCCTCCACGCCAGGTAATTGCTCAGGATGTGTTCTACCGCGGGCATTTTCGCAGGCAAATAACTACCGATAGACTTCATCCGTCTTTCTTATCTTCACAACGACAATAAGAAGCACCTTGTCTTGGATCTCATAGAGGATGCGATACCGACCTTGACGAATACGGTATCGCTCTTGCGAGCTGAGCTTCTCAGCTCCAGCGGGACGTGGGTCATCAGCAAGAGCTTCGATCTTCTTGAGAATCCGTCGAACATCTTGCTTTGGGATCGAACGCAAATCCTTGGTGACCGACTTCTTGACTTGCAGGCTATATCTTGCCATGCGCTTTCAGATCATCGAGGAGCGCTTGATAGCTAATGGTGGGTTCAGCCGCGCGCTCGTCGAAGGATGACAAATCCTCTTGATCCTCGCTTAGGAGTTGACGGACGGCATCGTTTACAAGATCTGAAATCGACCGCTCTGTACTGGCCGCCTTCATTCGTAGCGCTTTGTGGATTTCTGGCTCAAAGTACACGGTAGATCGCTTGCTCATCTGCCTCACCCCACGACATCATAGCGCTATGACGTCCAGATGTCAATTCAGGTTGCGAGCAAGAGCAAAAGCCCGACTTTCCTCAAGGGACGCGGTGTTTTTCTCTGCACGCTTCACCCTTCAATCCTGCACGGTCGGTTCCATGCGATGAATACCAGATCTTACGTGGCTCACTGCAATCATCCAATCTGAAAGCGTCTTGTCACGAGAAGATACTGGATCGTTCCCAGCCTACCGTTCACTTGGAGACTACACACCCGTTCTATGCGCGGGCTTCTCACCGCGATTTCAGGTACTCCTTCAGGTCGCGGTAGAAGTTCTCGTGCCCGCCGACAGTATGGATGTGATCATCTTGGGATGCCACCGGCGCTTCCACGTCCGGACAGATCCCAGAAAGAGTGTTCACAGTCCCTTCACATGCCGCGGGCAGAATAACAACCATCAAATCTCCAAAAGGAGGAGAACGATGAAAAAGATCTTTTCTAGAAAGTTGATGTTGGTGCTGCTAAGTAGCCTGTTGGCGACTGGGGTAGTCTTCGCTCAGGGCTATGGTTGGAGTTCTACAACAGGGACGCAGACGGCCACACCAGAGGTACAGGCGGCGCTACTTGAGGCGCTGACCGGGCCGGACGGCGAGTATGCAGCGTACGCGATGTACACGGCGGTGATCGATAAGTACGGCCAAGTTGAACCGTACGTAACGATTCGCGAGGCAGAGGGACGGCATATCCAAGCCCTCAAGCGGCAGCTGGATAAGTACGGAGTCGATTATCCAACAGAGAACCCGTACTTGGGAAAAGTGACGGCGCCGGAGTCGCTGGCCGCAGCGGCGCAGGCTTGGGCAGATGGCGAGATCGCAAACGTTAAGCTGTACGACAAGCTGATCGCTCAGGTTCCAGCAGATGAGTATCCCAATGTGGTGAGGGTGCTTGAGAATCTGCGCTCTGCCTCTCTTGAAGCACACCTTCCAGCGTTTCAGGCTGCAGCGGAGAACGGTGGAACGCTCACCACGCAGCAGATGCAGGACCTCTCCCCACGGGGAAGGAACGGAGGCTGCAACGGTGGGAGACAAGGCGGTCACGGACGGGGCAATGGCAACCGAGGACGAGGGAACAACCGCCGATAACTGTTCAATACCTTTAAAGTCAGTAATCATTGCGGGGCG
>JALTFO010000240.1 GCA_027007005.1 Candidatus Bipolaricaulota bacterium
TTTGCACTGGCGGCCCCAATTCCATAGAATAGCAGCAAGTTAAGAACGAGGGGGCAGACAGAATGGGTAAGCAAGAGGTACTTGAAAGCACACTGAAACAGATTAAGAAGGCATACGGTGATGGGGCGATCATGTGGCTCGGGGATGGGGCACAGGTGCTACAGGTGGAGACGGTCCCCACTGGGTCACTAGCTCTCGACATCGCGCTCGGTGTTGGAGGTGTCCCACGCGGTAGGATCGTAGAGATCTTCGGAGCGGAATCTAGCGGCAAGACAACGCTCGCGTTACACTTGATCGCTGAGGTCCAGAAGCGCGACGGCACGGCTGCGTTCATCGATGCAGAACATGCCATCGACCCCAAGTACACGCGTGCCCTCGGCGTCGATCTCGACCACATCCTCCTCTCACAGCCGAACTCCGGTGAGCAGGCGCTCGAGATCACCGAGCAGCTTACCCGCAGTGGAGCAGTCGATATCATCGTCATCGACTCTGTCGCAGCGCTTGTCCCCACCGCCGAGATCGAGGGACAGATGGGAGATTCGCAGGTCGGCCTGCAGGCACGACTGATGAGCCAGGCGATGCGCAAGCTCTCCGGCGCGATCTCGCAGTCGAAGACGATCGTCGTGTTCACTAATCAGCTTCGTTCCATGATCAGCGGGAGCCGCTTCGGCCCATCGACAACCACATCAGGTGGCCGCGCTCTCAAGTTCTACGCCTCCATCCGCCTCAACATGTGGAACTCCGGGCGAATCGAGGAGGGGACCAATCAGGTCGGCACACACGTGAACGTACGTGTGGTGAAGAACAAGGTTGCTCCCCCGTTCAAGGAGGCCACGTTCGACGTGATCTACGGCAGAGGGATCGTGCGCTCGCGCGATCTGATCAACACAGGGGAAGCACTGGGGATCATCTCACGCAGTGGATCATGGTACTCGTTCGGCGACAACCGCCTCGGGCAGGGGATCGGGAACAGCGCCAAGGCGCTGGAGGAAGACCCGAAGCTCGCCGATGAGATAGAGATGGCGATTCGCGAGGAGGCGGGATTGAACACACCTGCGCCTGAAGGAAGCACAGAGGAGGCTCCAGACGAAGGGTGATCCCTGGCAGGCGCTGATGCGCCTTCTTCGCTATCGGCCCCGCAGTGTCGCTGAGGCGAGGGACCGCCTTCGATCCCTCGGATTCGCCGATTACGAGATAGACAAGGCGATCTCCACCGCAGAAGCGGCTGATCTGCTGAACGATGAAGTCTTCGCTAAGCTGTGGGTGGAGGACAGGCTGCTGCACCACCCGCTGTCGCGAAGGGCGATCGTGCGGGAGCTCGAGGAAAAGAAGCTCGATCGAGAGATCATCGCTGCTGCTATAGATGCCCTCTATCCAGCGGAGGAGGAGAAGAGGATCGCTTTGGACCTGGCCCGGGTGCGCCTGGCTAGATACACGGGGATCGAGCGCAACAAGCGTATCCAGCGGACGATCGCCTTTCTCGTCCGACGCGGGTTCAATCCGAGCCTCGCTGGTCAAGTTGTACGACTGAGCGAGAAAACGCAGGAAGAGGATATGGCCGCAGATACTGACAGGTTAAGCAGATGAATGATACACGTGTCGGCCTGGGAATCGACTTTCATCGCTTCGTAGAAGGGCGCCCTCTCATCATCGGCGGGGTCGAGGTCCCGCATACGCGCGGTCTTCTCGGCCACTCCGATGCGGACGTCCTGACCCACGCCAT
>JALTFO010000241.1 GCA_027007005.1 Candidatus Bipolaricaulota bacterium
CTCCTCGCAAAGGGCAAGTGGATTCCAAGATGCACAGGCAAGAAAACAGAATGACTCACCACGAAGGACACGAAGAGCACGAAGGGAAGACCCAGTCCAAGGGAAGAGTTATCCGACATACCGGAGGGAGCGTTCTTCACACTCTCGTCCGTAGCGTCGGGCCTTGCCTGCCCTGTGGAGTCCTACTCCATGGGGTACTCGACGTTCAAGAAACTTATAGATGAATAAGAGGCCACCAATCCGCGCGAGCCGTATCGGCGGATCGGCATTCTCCTATCTGACGGCCAGACCACGCACTGGTAAGGTCGTCTCCTCGTTCTCCGGGGGGATAAACATTCTGTTCGAGGGTGGAGAGGCATTCGTCCCCGTTCAGACCAAGAGTGTTGCCCTCCATCCCTGGGCGATCGAGATTCCCGGTGACCCGCTTCGATTACCGGAAGGAACGTCGGTGTCCGCTAAGGGTGGACGGCTTTCGCTTGCGAACACGCACATCCTGTTCTCCGCTGCCAGAATTGAAGAGCTATCACTCCCTCAATTCTCTGCAGAAGAGGCCGTGATTGCCCAGCGCAACTTGCCAGTCCTCGTGCGGTTCGTGGAGGAAACCCGAAAAACGCACCCACCCGATCCGTTTCAACCCGAAATCGACGCGATCATCGATCGCTGGCATGAGACCGGAGATCCTGCAGTTCTCCTTGATCTCATGGGCCTCGGCGCTGGTTCTACCCCCTCGGGCGACGACGTCCTCCTCGGGATCATCGCTGGCACCTCTCTCTTCGAACACACAGACGATCAAGCAAGAGAGGGTTTGGCTCAACTTCGCGCCAGGGTTCATGAAACCGCGCACATTCGCACACCGCTTCCCTCCGCCCAGATGCTCTTCGCTGCTTGCGATCGATCCTTCCCCGAGCCGACTCTCGTGCTGCTGGAGAGCCTCACTCTTTCGAGCGCCTCAGAAGAGAGCATTTCGGAAACAGCCAAGCGTGTAGCTCAGCTTGGCAACTACTCCGGTCTTTCGATTCTTACAGGATTGACCAATCCGAAACGCTGGAGTTGACTCCTGTAAAGATAAGTGCTACGGTGATTATTGTTACCGCTTCCTTGCTGCAGTTGTAGTGAGAAAGGCGAATATCCCGAGAAGAACCGTACATGGGAGAAGGACTATCGTTAGATTCTGGCTGTTGGTGTTGTTGGTGGTGGTTATAGGCGTTGTTGTCGGAATGGCGCAGGAGGGGCAGATCCCGCTTCCACCGGGAGCGGTGGCAAGACTGGGGCTGGGAGAGATCGGTTGGAGTGACAGGGCGGTGGTGTTCTCACCGGATGGGGAGTACCTGGCGCTAGCCACGTCCTTGGGGATCAAGCTGCGAGATGTCGGGACAGGGCGACTGGTGACGTTCTTCCAGGGAGACACTGTAACAGTACTCTGTGTTGCGTTCTCCACGGACGGTCGCTGTCTCGCCTCGGGGTCGTGGGACGGCACGGTCCTCATCTGGGACGTGCAGGCGATCCTTAATAAATGAGCTGCTTTCCCACACGATAAGGGCTTAGTGTTATTGTATTCTGTAGGGTGACAGGCTTGGTGAAGTAGCAGTATTGGGTTTACGAAGAGTAGCATTTGAATGCCCCGTCTCGGGAGAGCGGGGATGAAAAATGCTTGCTGTCGTAGACAGCACAGTTTGTAGTACAGTGGCGCATGGCTACGAAGAGAGGGAGTCACTGTGTGTA
>JALTFO010000242.1 GCA_027007005.1 Candidatus Bipolaricaulota bacterium
ACGCCGCAGGATCTGGATACGTTGAAGGACCTGATCTTCAAGGTCTCAGATAACCTGTCCACCCTGCAAAAACAAGTAGATTCGTTGTCGGGAGCTGACACATCGGCACTGGCTAGTCGTGTCTCGCAAAACGAACAGGCCATTTCGCAATTGAAAAGCCAAGTAGCAAATCAGGGGAGCACCGACACCTCTAAATTGGCAAACCGTGTGAACGCCAACTTTATCATCTCACTGACCGCGCTGTTGGTGGGAATCATCGGAGTGGCACTGGCAACGATGGGCCTGTGAATGTGACATTTATCACTTGACTTTGTCATTTTTGTGTACTATGATGGTGATAGATCTAGTGGAGAGGCGGAACAACAGATAGTAAGGGGGTGATCGGCGGGCGCAGTAGTTTATGTGAGAGACACGCTTCTTGTCAAAAGCTTAAAAGTTTAAACCTGTAAGGAGGTAGTAAAAGAATGAAAAAAGCTCTCGTACTAACCCTTGCTTTTGCATTGGGTCTCGGAGTTGCTGCGTTTGCAAACGCTCCACTCAGTGGTAGTTGGTGTGCGGACATCTCCATCAATCCGCAGAGCCCTACGTTTACAGCGTTTAATACGACCATCACGGTAGACTACACGGTCGGTGGTTGGACGTTCGAGTCTCTGACCAAATTTAGCCTCACCGGTTGGACGAAGCAGGAGTTCACCGCTGATGGTGTGCTCGGTGCGTTCACCATCGGTTCCGACCTTAAGTTCAATCCGTCTACTGCCGCGTTCACCTCTTGGGACACCACAGGCAGCGTCTCCATCGCCGGTGTCTCCTTCGATGGTGAATTCTTGCTGACCGATGTTGCTTCTGGTTGGGCGTTTGGCGCCAGCGGTGGCGCGGGCGACTTGTCGATCGGTGCGGATGTATATTTCAACAGCTATCGGGATGACTGGGGCGTTCTTCACACTCAGTCGGATAGCTACTGCTTCTGCTTCACGAGTGTCGACTTTGACGTCAGCTTCCCGTTTGGTTGCATCGATCTCGTCGAAGTCAGCCTCGGCTTCTCGCATGCTGGCTTCGATGGTGTCACGTTCAGCGTCTCCGGTATCGAGCTTCCAGGGATCTCCTGGCTCGTCTTCGATGCTGATCTGACCTTCAGCCAGGGTACGGGTGTCGGCAAGTCTCTCACCCTCACCCCGAAGCTCAACCTCGGCGACTTCAGTTGCTTCACGCTCTACACGGCGCTCGTCAGTGCCGGTGGAGAGAGCTGCACGACTGATGGTGCCCTTTCCATCACTGGTATCAACATCTACGCTATCGGCGTGAGCTTCGACCCGGCCGGCGTCACGTTTAGCGATATCTCGATCTTCGATGTTAGTAAGTATATCGCTAACGTCGATCCGTACTGGAATGACGCATATTGGGAGGAGATCTCGATCTCCACTGAGGCGGATTCCTGCTGCGGCGGTGGCTTCAGCTTCGCGTTGGACACCTACTTCTCCTGCACCAGCGAGGCTCTGTTTGACTGGGCGGAGACGGATGTCTCGATCACCTACGGCCTTGGCTCCAACTTTGACGTTAGCATGGGTCTCAATGTGACCGATGCTGGTTTCGTAGAGTGGGATCTGGGCTTCTGCGTAACCTGGTAGTAACTTAACCTAAAATAGCTCTAGTGGGCCCTGAGAAATCGGGGCCCATTTTTATGTTACAGGGGGACAGGCGCCTTTTCTCAGCACTAGTAGGGAGAAAAGACGCCTGTCCCCTTTTTTAAATACCCCATCTTGACAGAGCTGACAGAGTAATGCTATATTAATACTGTGATGCACAGAGAGAATCGGCGGACAGGTTTACGCATGTTGCAATGTTCCTGCGTGATCCTACTGATTCTGCTCGCAAGTATTCCTGTCTGGCCACGGGATATCGATCTACAGCCGGAGGTAACGGGCTCTCTCACCGGCAACATCGTGGGACTTGTGGAGCAGGAATTCGATGTGATGCTCCCCGTGGATGCGTCGTTCTCAGTTGGAAGTGTTACCATCGACCTTTATGGTCATGCAAACACAGTCTCTAGCGTGACGAGGCTCTATACGTTGTCGTCACTTCACGCTGAGGTCGATTCTTTGCCTGCGGCCACTCTGAAGGACGATTTGAATCAGTCCCTGTCCCAGGCGGATGCTGCAATCGATGTGATCGAGAACACTCCTGGTGAAATGTCGATCGAGGAGTTGTACGACCGGCTGAAGATCATCGAGAAGGCCCTGGATGACAATTTCATCGATCTTGTCGATGCTGTCCCTGATATCTCGTTGATGGAAAAGGCACGGCTTCTAGTTATCGCAAAGCCGATCGAGCAGCGCTACGATTACCTTAAGTATATCACAAGCAAGATCAAGGGCTATGCGCGGGAGGAAGTGAAGGATGAGCTTTCCTGCTTAGTGCGCCAAACTATCGTTGCGGTCGCGAATGGAAACATTGCAGGTTATCAGCATGATCTGTCGGAGATCATCTCGCGTGCTGCGGAATATCGTGGGACGATGATCAAACAGGAAGAGGCAGATCGAATCAGGTATAAGGCTGATTTGCTCCTACGCAAGATCGCCGAGAACGGAACGAGCAGATCGTGTGATATCGATCTCTCAACCACGATCGGGGATGTTGACGTCGATGGCGGACTTACTTGGGACGAAAATGATTACTTCGCTCCGAGCAAGGACATGCGCACGAATGGCTTGGATCTCACGGTAAAATACGATGGTGATGAGTGGCAAGTATCGATCGATTTTCGGCAGGAGCGCCGCGATTATCAGGATCGTTTGAGGGATGACGATGACAAGATAAAGCGTAGCCTCGACGTTTCCGCCTTGCGCGATATCGATCCGTACAGCGCAGAGCTGGCTTTGTCGCTCGACCATGAGTTCTACCCAGACGATATTGATGAGGAGATTGAGCTGGGTCGAGTAACAGAGGCGAGTGCAAGGATTTACGCTCTCGTGGATCGCGTACTTTGGATGCATCTTGCAGCGACGTTGGAGACCAAACTGGTCAAAGATTTGGGAGAAGAGGGAGCGCTGGGTGCGCTTGCCTGCGGAGATAGAAGCGAGGCGGTCGATTGTCTGGATGACTTCATTGGGCATCTTCTCGATGCCGAGCGGAAGGGTGACATTGAGTCTGATGCCTCACAGGCGTTGATCGCTTCGGCGCGCGCCATCCTCCCGCGGCGGCGCATCAACAACATCGATCTTCCGCTCTCTCTTGGGTTCCCGTTTCGCGGAGGCGATGCGACACTCAATCTTGAGTGGGAGAACAAAACCTACCCCGCGGACAGCGTGCTCGATCATGACACATCCACGGCGGTACTGAGCTACATAAAGGAGGAATCATCGCTTACCCTGAGCGGCTATCTCAAACGGGAGGATCTTCTTTACCCCAATGACGCGACGAAGAGTCGCTCTCTTAAGGAATGGGAAGGATCTTTCGATAAGGAAATCTCCTGCGGCAGTATTGGGCTGACGATCTTCCAGCAACGGAGAACCTATCCTCAAGTAGCCAAGAAGGATCAATCAGTCCGAAAACTCAATCTTGATGTGAACATTGATCTTTCTGGCGTAAGCGTTGCTCTTCAGTGGGGTGACAAGTTGAGCGAGCATCCTAATGATGCAGAAAAGCCGATTGTGCAGGTGACAGAGTTGGGCTTTGATGCCAATTGGAAAGTTGCGCAGGGAACACTCAGTGTCTCTTTGAGCGATGAACAAGAATGGAGCGCAGGCCATGCTGACATAAGTCTGTTAGAGAGGACTTTCGTCAAGGAGACGCGTCAGGCTGAGCTTTCGTGGGATGGCGAGATCACCGACGATCTGACTATTGAGCTATCCTCAACATGGAAGAGCATGACTAACTTGACAGATCCGTGCAAGAACAGTACTGACATCATCCTCCAGGCCGAGATTGACCTTGCGATTTAGAAAAGCGGCCCTGTGTCGTCTCGCATGGACAGTGGCTTGCATTCTCGATCCGCACAGCTTGATACGGTTTCTGGTCTGTCGGTGACAGGCTCCTTTTCTTACCGCATATGACAGAGAAAAGGTGCCTGTCCCCTTTTCGTTTCCTGCGGTTGCGAATCTGAAATGGCAAGTAGCCAGGGAAAGGGAGCAGATGCTCTTTGACCTTGTCACTGGGCAGGATTCGTGGTATGTTTCATATAAAGGAGGCTCTAATGAAACAAGTTCTTGCTGCGATTGTGTTGATTGCTGTTTGCGGTGTGATCGGGTTTGCAGCGGAGATTCATCTCCCCTCTGCTGCTCCACTCTCCGGTACTGTGCTCATCGCTGAATCGTTCTACAAAACAGTTAACGATGAGCAGGTACCGCTTCCTGTTGCTGTTTGGCAGGATGAAAACGGTGGGAGGGACACGAGCTGGTTCGATACACGAATAGAGGCGCACCCTGGTGATGTGATCGTGATCGATCCCGGGCAGTACAAGGTTGACGTCTGGATTCTCACCCCAGGGATCACCGTCACAACCGATCCCAACGCTAAGGGAATTGCTGACATCTGGGGAGGGGTAGAGGTGGATGCCGACGGAGTGATCCTCGATTACATCGCCGTCACTGGCCCGCGCAAAGAAAACATGTTGAGTGGACACGGGATCGAGGTCAATCGTGAACTCCTGAGCACAATTACCATCAGAAACTGTCTTGTTGAGGGCAACGATTGGATGGGCATTCACGTCATTGGGCCACGGGGCGAGATCGAGACGATGCGCATAGAGGACTGCATTGTGAAAAACAACGGGAGTTTCGGGATCGAGTGCCAGGGGACGGAGAACCTGATCGTCACTGGATGCACAATCACCGGTAACAAACAGGGGATCCACGTTGGAAGCAATGTTCAGCACACCTATTTTGAGAACAACACCGTTACTGGAAACAGCGAGGTTGATATCTTCCGCAAGAACTGAGAATAAGGACTGGCTCCTTCTCTGGGCACGGATGACAAGAGAAAAGGTGCCTGTCCCCTTGTGTGGCTATGCTTCCCTGTGCTTCGCATCCTTATCGCGTGCGTTGATCACGTAGTGGATGAAGAAGGCGAGTAGAACGCCGAGGAAAAGGCCAAGAACCCCGGCTACGGCCACGGACATCTTGCGGTTTGGGCCTACCAGGGACGAGCCCTGCTGCGATGAAGTGAGTTGAAAAAGAGTCGCTGGATCAATTGCCTGCAGCGTTTCGGCGAGGGCTTGATTCTGGACGATCATTCCTTCGAGATCGGCCACCTTCGCGGCGAGATAGTCTGAAATCGGGTCGTTGGTCGCTAGCGCTGCGGTCATACGTTCCTTGAGCATGTCTCGTTCCTTTGATAGCTGGGCCACGCGCAGGTTGGCGGAGTTGATGGCCAGTTGCACGGAGTCTTTCATCTGCTGCGTAAGGCTCTTCTTCAAGAGGGACGTGAAGCTCTCGCCAGCCTGTGAGAGTCTGCTTGGCGCGATGGTGCCGCTAAGCGTTACGCTTCCAGCGCTGCCGGTCACTGACGTCTTCTTACTCAGCTTGCCTTCAGCTGTTGGAAGAGGTGTTGTCTCAACAGCTATCGAAAAGGCCCCGCTTTGCTCGTTGCGTACGTTGGAAGCTTGATCGTTGACATCGGACTGTCGAGGGGATAGAAGCTGTGAAAGCTGTTCGTGGTACTGGTACTGAATGGTCACAGCATACTCGTTCGGCCGCGTCCACATGATCGCCGCGCTTGCGGCAACGGCCACAACAAAACAGGCGATAATGATCCACTTTCCCCACCAGATCACCCGCAGGTAATCCATCAGATCAACTTCGTAGTCATCCATCTGTTTACCCCCTGGAACGTGTTGTACCCGATATAAGCTACACAGGTCAAGTGCCCTCTTACCTGGCAGAGGATGCCCAACTCTGCAGGATGGCCGCAACCTCAGGCCGCGTGAACTCTGGTGGAACTGGTGTCCCCTCTCTTAACATCTCACGCACTCTTGTCCCGGAGAGGAAGACATGATCCTCACTCTTGTGCGGGCAGGTCTTGCTTGTCGCCATCTGGCCGCA
>JALTFO010000243.1 GCA_027007005.1 Candidatus Bipolaricaulota bacterium
GGATCCCTGGGTAGCCGTAGTAGATGTCCGGATGCCCCTGCTCGAACTCACCCTTGGCCACCGCCTTCGGTGGTACCGACTGCTGCAGCCCGCTCAGGTTCACCGCGCTCTCGTAGAAGCCGGTGAATATCGCTTCGACCCTGTCCTGATCGACATCATTCCCCGCGAACAGCTTGAGGGAGTTGATCGCTCCCAAGATCGTGGCGACGTCGTCGATACGGTAGGTCGATTGATCCTTGAAGATCCCGGTGTACGTGCTGTACTCACTGCTCAGCGCACGGAACTCACTTGCGGCTGAGATCAGGAAGCGAGTGTGGTCGCTCACACGGTAGGCTTCGATCAGCCCACGGATCCTGAACGCCCGCTGGGTGGCGTCTCCGCCCGTGAGGGAGATCAGCTGATCTATCCTGGCACATGGTCACCAATCCCGGTCTTCTCTTCGAGATGCCTGACGTGTTATCATTCTTCAAGCTATGTGCTGCTCATGCCAAGTGCGGACATCCTAAGTAGGGAGAAGGGTATGCAGAATATCATCCTAGTGGGATTTCTCGGAAGCCTTGCTGCTGGACTGGCGACCGGAATCGGGGCGCTTCCAGTCCTGTTTGTGAAGCGGCCGTCGAAGCGCTACCTTGATCTGATGCTCGGGTTCGCCGCCGGGGTGATGCTCGCCGCGAGCGTGTTCAGCCTCCTCATTCCAGCAATCGATGACGGCGGGGTGTGGGTGGCCGTGGGAGGGATGCTCCTCGGAGCATTGGTGCTTCATCTGATCGACTGCCTGGTACCACACGAGCACTTCATCCGCGGTCACGAGGGGCCAAGCTCGCGGCTGCGGAAGATCTGGCTGTTCGTCCTCGCTATCACAATCCACAATTTTCCAGAGGGTCTTGCTGTGGGAGTTGGATTCGGCGGAGGTTCATTGAGTGCGGCCGTAGCCCTCGCCATCGGGATCGGTTTGCAGAATATGCCGGAAGGGCTCGCGGTAGCGCTTCCTCTCGCAGGTGAGGGCTACTCCCGTGGCCGCGCCCTTCTCTACGCTACCCTAACCGGGTTAGTCGAGCCGATCGGCGGTCTCCTCGGCGTCTCACTCGTCTTGATTGCCAAGCCGATACTGCCGTGGGGTCTTGCCTTTGCCGCTGGAGCGATGCTCTTTGTCATCTCCGATGAGATCATTCCCGAGAGCCATAGAAACGGGCACGAGCGACTGGCCACGCTTGGGGTGATGGTCGGGTTTGCGGTGATGACGCTTCTCGATGTCCTCCTTGGTTAGTACTCCTCAGGGCGCAGCCCGAACTCGGCCGATTCCACCCATTCCGCTGGACGGTCGAAGTATTCAGCAAGGCTGCTCACCATCAGGTAGTGCTCCAGTTCTTGCTTTGCCAGCTTGCTGAATAGATCCTTCTCCTTTTCATCATGCGTGGATGCGGCCTTTTCTTCGTAGAAACTCTTGGTCGCCTGCTTGATCTCCATCGCCTTCTGCAGTATTCCACGCAGTGAACTGTCCGTCGAGATCGAGCCCTTCCCCTCGTTCACCGCTCCCTCGACAAGGCCGCTGACTTCCTGCAAGAGAGTGCTGGGGGCCAGTTGTTGGTTACGGTCGTCTTTCATCCTCGCAAGTGCTTCAGCGTGGCGAGATTCCTCCTTTGCCAGTAGATCGAGGATCTTCTTCCCGCTCAGATCTTTCACCACGCTCGCCGATTCCACATAGTATGCCCGCG
>JALTFO010000244.1 GCA_027007005.1 Candidatus Bipolaricaulota bacterium
AGCGTCGTCTCCGTGTCCTTCGGCGTACACCCGTGGTCCTACCTTTGCTACCTGACTGACCTTCTCCTCCGTGTCTTCTAGAGTATTCTGAAAGAATACGATCAGTTTGGCTGCATCAGGCAGTTTATCAAACAACATTCCCAGGGTGAGGATGTCGCGGTACAGAGTATCGAGTTTGTAGGCGTCGATCCCCACGACCGGTATCCCCGCAGGAGCCAATGTGTTGGCTAGCTGTTGGATGTCGACGGCCGGGTGTGTACCGTAGGTGATCACCGCCTGAGGTGATAGTTCCATCACTTTCTCCAGATCCAGCTCGCCGTGGGCAGAACGCGCTACCTGGGGAGTGTGGCTCAAGATCCCTAACTCAAGCTTCTTGGCGACCGATCCAGTTGTTCCCACAATCCTACCCGCTACGCCGAGTGCGAGCATGACTTCCGCAACGGGCGGGTTAATAACGACGACCCTCTCTAGCGGATAGGGTAGTTCCACCACCCTTCCCGCAGAGTCCACTATGGTGATTGTGGAGGTGCTTTCTCCCGCCACCGCAGGAATGGCATCGCACAGCCCTACCATAAGAACCGAGGCCAAAGATAGAACCAAAAGCCTTTTCCATTTCCACATAATCTAAACCTCCCTTTCATTTGAAGTGCTTCTATTCAACACCAGGTAAGGGATGTGAACTCCCTCTTCCTGTACTCATATGCGGAATGCTTGTGTGCCTGTTACCACCCCCTCTGGATGCTTCTGCCAGTGTTGAGGCGAATTCTTGAGCGATGTTGTTCCCCCAGAATGTCCCTTTACGGGTAAGCAAGAGGCCGCGAGAGTCAGCCTGCACAAGGCCATCTGCGGCCAGCTCCTTGGTTAAGGCGTGCAGGGCTCCAATGATATCCCCGTCGTTTGGGAAAGCGTCAAGAGCGCTCCACTCGAAACCGCCAAACACCAGCTTTCCGACGAGACGATTGGCAAAATCGTACGATCGATCCACCCTAAACCGCATAATCGGAGAGCTAGCGGGGTTCTCTACGTGTTGACGGTAGTCCGAAATATCTGAGGGGTTACGGTAGATCTGATGACCCAGCCGCCCTCCTGCTCCGGCACCCAAGGCGAGGGTATCACCGTTATCATAGCGAATCCTGACGTAGCGGTACTCGTCCCTACCTGGCTTAACAAGCTTGGTGAGTTCGAGAAGGGAGAAACCTTGAGTTGTGAGCTCATCCACGATGAGGTCGAAGAAGCGCTTTTCCTGTACTAGGCCTCCCATAGGAGGACAGTGACCAGCGCTGATCATCTGGTGGAGGGCCGTCCCCTCTATCAGGATCAGGGCGTAGAAGCTCAATCCTGCAAGGTCCAACGACTTGATGACCTTTAGATCCTCCAGCAGATCCTCTTCAGTTTGTCCCGACCAGTTGTAGATGAGGTCGATCCCGACGTCTCGAAAACCCGCATCGTGCAGAGAGTTGAGCTTCGCTATAGCCGTCTCTCCGGTTCCCCACCGACCGAGAAGCTCTCGCCCGCGAGAGGAGAAGGTCTGGACGCCAACGCTGAAGCGAGTGACGCCGCTCTCCCTGAAGGCAGCGACATGCTCCTCACTAAGATCGGAAACGGTCGTCTCGATGGTTATCTCGGCACTAGGAGATACGTTTAGGCGAGAATGCAGGGCTTCTAAGATCTTCTGCAAGGCCTTAGGAGAGAGGCTGGTCGGGGTTCCCCCGC
>JALTFO010000245.1 GCA_027007005.1 Candidatus Bipolaricaulota bacterium
ACAGAGGGGATCGTGACTATCGTGATCTCATCCCTGCCGATACGTGGCTCAAAGCATTACAGGCGTTTTTCCAGCACGGCTCAAAGATAAATCTGTTGCACCGCCCGATCTTCGTTGCTGAGACGGTGAAGGTAGAGATTCGCCCGGGCGAGGGACCGCTGCTCTACACGCGCCCGCTCAAGTCGTGGGTTAAGGACATGATCGACGAAGGCGTATTGACTGGTTACTCGATTGAATATGTCCTCAAGGACTATGAGATAATGCCGCCGCCTGATAGCGATCCGCGTCCGGTGCGCAAGTTCAAGGACTTCAGTGTGTTGCGGATTTCTTATGTGGACGAGCCGATGAATCCGCAATCTTACTTCCGATGGGGTGGAAAAATGGGACTGGAAGGATATTCCTTTGTGTTTGACAAGGAAAACGGCAGGGTGATCGTGGAGGCTGCCGACGAGGAAGCATTTGCTCGCCTTGCCCAACTGTTCGATGAAGGATTGAAGGCTGCCGAAATTCCTACTGAGGGGATTAAGGCTATTGAGTTCAAGATGGCAGACGAAAAAGCAGTGTGGACAACGCAGTTTATCAATGATCTGCCAGATAGCTCTTTTGCCTATATTGAACCTGGCGGGAAGAAAGACAAGGAGGGCAAGACGGTGCCGCGTACTCTGCGGCATCTCCCATACAAGGACGCGAACGGCAAAATCGACCTGCCGCACTTGCGCAATGCGCTAGCACGATTGCCACAGAGCAATCTTTCTGCCGAGGCCAAAGCTAAAGCCCTCTCTAAATTGTGTGCGGCAGCGAAGCGGGTGGGAATGGAATCTTCGGTATGTTCACAGCGTAAGTCATTGTTTGAAAAATTCGGAGACTTGCTGAGCTTGCTCGGCATCAAGAATGAGGAGGAATACATGGGTGACAAGAAAGAGACATCCGCCCAGCTCGCCGAACTCAAGGAGAAGCTGGAAGACCTGACTCAAAAGGTCTCTGGTCTACAAGCGGACGAGGAAACACTGAATGGTCTGAAAGAGAAGATCGAGGCCCTTGAGCAAGCGCTTGGCCCGGACGAGAAAACCGACGAAGCCAAAGCGATTAAGGATCGCCTCGAAGAGCTAGAGAGTAAGCAGAAAGAGGGAGAGGAGACTCTTTCCCAGCAAATCTCGGCCCTAAAGGAAGATGTGGAGGCGGTTGTCTCCTTCTTGGAGAAACAGAGCAATGGTGCAACTCACATTGTTCCAACCGAAACCAAATCCGCTGCCCAGAAAAATGAAGATTTCTGGAATGGCGCTGTATAGGTGGGAGAGAAAATGAACGACCTTGAGTTGATGCAGAAATTTATGACTAAGTTTACCACAGGCGATATCACCTATGGGCTTCTGAACACCGAGCAGTCCAACCGTTTCATCGACATGTTCATTGAGAAATCTCAGCTTATGCAGATGGTCGATGTGCGGCGGGTACAGAACAAGTCTGGTGAGTTTTACAAGATCGACATGGCTCAGCCTGCGACCGTGGCGGCTGCCGAGGCCCAAGAGGTTACAGATGAGACCGGATCGGTGTCCACCAGCAAGTACACCTATAACGCCGTGAAGCGGCGCACCCAGTTCGAGCTGACATGGGAAGACATCGCTTGGACTGTCGAGCGTAATCAGTATCGCCAACACGTCATCGACATCTGGAACCGCCGGTGGGCGCTTGATACTGAGATTCTCGCGAT
>JALTFO010000246.1 GCA_027007005.1 Candidatus Bipolaricaulota bacterium
TTCAACATGAACAGACTCAGTATCCTCACTCGAGCCTCTGAACCGAATAACTGTTTTAGCATCGCAACCTCCGCGCAACTGTACAATAATTATGGTCAGTTGTACAACTAAATTATACAGATGGTGGAAGTGGAGGGCAAACCTTTATTGTTGAATCTGTGTCCAGTGCCAAGAAGCCAAAACAAAGGTCAGACCCCATGCACGGCACAACCGGCAAGATGGCAAAACAGATCTATGCTTCACGCCTTCCCAAGGCGTTCGGATTCATCTGCAACTAGTCGGCCCTCGTAGCCGGAGACAGCAAAGATCAAGGTCTGAGGCCGGCGCTCGACAAGATTCTTGTCTTCAGAATAGCTTCGGTTGTGCTTCACTCCCCGCGGCGACCCATTTGCATTCAAGTCTCAGATCAATGTACTTCTGGAGTGGCTTAACAACAACAATAGCACTCACTACTCCCAACAGAACACTCGGGAAGCCTGGCCATCGAGCGAGTGTAATCAGAATTATCGGCAATACTATGAGCGAAGTAACACTTAGGCATGCGGCTACCAGCAAATATAACCATTTATGTTTCCTCATTCGATTGAATGATACATCAGAAACATGGGCATCACCAAAGACTGCTGCAATTAACATTCTTGAGTGTTCTGTAGCTTCCCACAATGCACTTGCTGCATCATCCTTGGGAGTAGTGTGACTCACACATCGTTCCGCACAGCGATAAGAACATACACCACGCTTACGTCCATTCTCTATCGCGTTTTGAGGGAAATCGAGAGATGAAATTTCCTGTTCAATAGAATCATGACTATGTTGAGATCCCACATGTACACTCTTGTCGTGGATGTAATGGAGAGCTTGTCCTAACTCTAGAGCTGCGGCACTCCTATCTCCGCGCAGAACCGCGTTGCGAGCGTTCCAAATAAGAAGCATCGTTTCGGGATCCTTTCCTGTGTGATGTCTCTCGTATTTCTGCTTTTTCCGGTCAGGCAGTATGACGGACGACCTCAGCATCTCGATTAGGGATCTATCCAGACCAAAATCCTCGGCTGCCTTTACCGCTATTCTTATATGGTCATGCCACTTCATTGACGACGACCAATTTGCCATTAGGAGTGGGCATTAGCTGCTCATTCGCATTCAGCAATTCGATTCCGTAGACCGTGCCATCCGGGGCGAGATCGATGTTTAGCTCTTCGCTAATGTGGACAGTCTCTACCTCTGCCGTTTTCTCTCTAAGGTGGATATAGGCCACGTTGTATCTTGGATCATATGTCAATTTCACTCGGGCACCTCCTCAGTAGAATCTTATAATTACCGTGATCACAAACCAATTCTCACTCTCTCGGACAGCGATCGCCTCAATCTGTTTGTTGCCATAGTGCCTTCCTCTCCACAAGTCATTCTAGGGAAAATTGCGCCGGAAGCCTGACCCGCCAAATTTCACTGCGAAACGCTTGCCGTACTTGACTGTCGCGACAACCTCTTCTTCAATCGCCCCTCGCTCGTCTATTCGCGCTTGCGCATGTGGATGCAACTCGACAATCATTAGGAACTTACCTCAACGATTTTGATTTCCTCATCGGTGAGGCCGCAAAAGGCACGATTTGACCCTTTGCCTCCCGATCTTCGGATTCTTCTTGAAGCGAACGGAGTCAGATCCTCTGCAAAATGTCCCACGTCGATCAGCGATGCCATGTTGTTATCCCCTTCTCATGTTCATAGATGGGGGTTGGAAGATTGGCTGCTTCTGATACTGCCTTGTAGATCAGGACGGCGTACTCGCGCAATCGCTCGATAGTCTTCAAAGCTACGTCATGGGTGGGAGCAAGTACATACCCAACCTCGGCCTCGTGACTCCCTGGGAACTCGCTCTCAAGGTTGGAGGATCTGTACTTCTCGAACTCGAAATCCCTGAGGATCCCTTCGTTGTGCGCCACAGCGTGCCGAACGGCGGCCACAACACGGATCCATTGGGCAAGGTGGATCCCCTGGGAGTTCTTTATCTCACACCTCTTGAGCAACGGAGCTGCCTTTCGTACGCGCTTCAGCGCTGTGTCGAATCCGTGTTTCGTATGCTTTGGTCTGCTTGATACAAGGCGAACGGCACGAGCGAGCAGATGACACGCAAAAGGCTCTTCCTGGTCGGGAAGGCTGTGAGCAATGGCCTCAACAAACTCACGAAAGGCCTCGAATGATCGAGCGATAGCCCATAGGTAGGATGAAGTTCTGAAGTTCCGCGCCGCGTGGAGGGACGAGCCTTCACTCGCATCCGTGTCTCGCAGAGAGGGCACGTACCTAACATAGCCAGGCATTCGGTCTTCACATATATCCGCAAGCCAGCCTGACAGAAATGGTTGATCCTTGGCACGGGTTGTCAACTCGGCTGATGCGAAGGTCTCATCTGCGAATGCGGCCTTGGCGACGTACGCGGCCTTCTCAGTAGCCAGCAGCTTCGCAAGAAGCAGATCGAATGCCGGGTAGTACGGATTATTACGCGGTCGCGTCTGCTCACCGGACCGACTCTCGGATCCCTGGCCTTGCACTCGATATCACCTGCCTTCAAGTCTGCTTAACGGCGCCCTTTGAGCCGTTGGTTTAAGGTAGAGCACGAGGAACCGCTCGAATATCTGGTCGTCGGTAAGGTCGTGGGGAGAATACTGGGACACAATACCTATTTCGCCAGTCACTTCGGTGCCCCCTCCACAATCTTGATCTCCTCCTTCGTTAGGCCATAGAGCTCGTAGACGAGTTGGTCGATTAGCTTATCGGTCGTGTCGATCTGGCGCTGGATCGCGGTCTTTTCGTGGCTCGTCTTTGCTGCGGCAAGCTGCTTATGCAGCTTGAGCATCGTTTCGACAAGTCCGACCATCCGGTCATGGCGGGCTTTGTCGGTGGGATTGGGAAAGTCGATCAGGCGAATGGGGAGTTGTTCGATGAACTGCCTATTTGCGGCCAAATAGCCGCCGCGAAAACTTGTGGACACTCGCTTGAGGTAGAAATCCAACAGTCGAGAGTTCAGCAACCCGCATAGATAGGGATAGCTGATCGTTGTTTCGTCAACTGTGATGCCGTATCCACCTGTCGTGACGTTGATGAAGTAGAAGTTGTCCCTTTGGTCATAGTAGGCAGCGAGCTCGGTTATCATGTATGGGATCATGAGTTTGGGTTGTTCCCACATACCCAGGTTTTGGGAGCGCCCGAAGCGATACCATTGGTGGTCCTTGAACTTACCTTTCTCGCGGTCTTCAAGCAGCCCCTTGTTTTGCTTGAGATAGGCCCAGGCAAAGGGATACTGCCCTTGCATTTCCGCTGGGGTGTACAGCCGTGCCCTACACTCCTTGACCTCATAAGGGAAAAGCACGAGTGCTGTGGGATTCGCAGAGTAGCGGTTTATGTTCCCGCTTCGAACGACTGGTTTGAGAACGTCCCGCTCTATCTTGACCCACGTGTCCGATTCCTTCGATAGGACATCAACAATATCCTCGGTTTCGTGTTGGTACTCCTTGAACAGAAATACCGTGTCAGCGCTGGTGATTGATCCTTGATACATCCGCTGTGCCGCACTCTGCAATTTCACCGGCATCTCGCTCAACCGCTCAAAGAGCTCTGCTCCTGGCCCTACAACGAAGTTCCATTCTTTCCCTGTCACCTTGTCCGCGGGGATCTCGCCTTCAACAGTCTCGCCGTTGCTCCGCCAAGCATTCAGATCATGCGCCTTGATGTAGTGGAAGTGTTTGTTGCCATTCTTGTCCAGGAAGAGCAAGCAAGTGTAAGTGGATGCTCCGGCAAAGACCTGCTGGTCGCCAAAGTGGACAACTTCGCTCAGGTGGTTTCCACTAGCGATCAGCTTTCGCAGCGCTTCACCGTACTTTGCCTGGAAGAATTTGTGCGGCATGATGAACCCCATCCTGCCGCGATCATTCAGCAATTGCAGAACCCGCTCAACGAACACCACATAGATATCGTAGTTGCCTTTGCTCGCCGCGTTGTAGCGACGCTTGTAGAACTCGACTTCGATTGGCGCCCATTCCTTCATCGCTTGTATCCGAATGTACGGCGGATTCCCGATCACCGCGTCGAATCCGCCGGCCTGCATGATCGCGGGAAATTCGGCATCCCAGTCGAAGGCGTTGATCCGGTAGCGCTCCTCGTCGTCAAGTAGGCTCAACTGCTGCCCTTCGTAGAAGTCCGGTCCAATGAGGGAGTTGCCGCACTTGATGTTGTCCCCCAGATCAGGCAATGCTCGCTCGTGGAACAGTTTGATGCTCTTCCCCAACGTCTCTGCGTTCTCTCCTTCGAGAACCTTCAGCAGGAGCGACAACTTGGTCACTTCCACTGCTTGTGTGTCGATGTCCACGCCGTAGATGTTGTTTAAGAGAATCCTCTTCTTCTCCGCTGTGGTCAGTCGCCATTCACTGCCCGGACCAAGATAGACCTTGGGTGATCGCCCTTTGGCGTGCTTCTGCGGATCGTGCTCCTGGTACCACTCTTGATGCCAGTCCAGCAGATACTGATACGCACCGAGGAGGAAGGAGCCGGAACCGCAAGCGGGATCGAGCACGTGCAGCTTGGCGACCTGGTTTGGCCTCTTTCCTTCCAAGAGCTTCCCCACGGTGTTCTTCACGATGTAGTCAACGATGTAAGTCGGGGTGTAGTAGACGCCACCGGCCTTCTTCACCTCGGGTTTGTCCTCCACCTTGGCGTGATGTCCACTGGTCAATCGGATTACTTTGCCGAGAAACTGCTCGTAGATGTGGCCGAGGATGTCGGCGGGGAGTACGGAGAACTCAAAGGGGCTCTCCGGGTAGTAAAGACCCTTGAAGATCTCTTTCAGCACCTTGTCGTCGATGGCGAGCCCAAGAGTAAGGTCATCTGGTAGATCGTTTCTATCCTTTTCACTACTGAAGTGGAACAGGCCGGAGTTGTACCGCTCATCGGCGTGGCGAAAGATCTGACACAGTCGCGGATAAATCCGCGCTCCATTTTGCAGGCCTCTCAATTGCCCGTAGCTCTCGACACCGCGATCTTCGCAGATGCGCAGGAAGATGATCCGGTCAACCGTTCGCTGTACAGCAAAATTGAGCTCTCGCGTGGAGAGATCGGGGTTGCGTAGGGCGATGTTCCGTGCTAGGAGGTCGCGCCAGTTCTCGATCTCTTTTAGGAAGGCGTCGTCCACTTCAGCGGTTCCACGCTTCTTCTTGCTCGATTCAACGTACTTGTCGAACGAGCCTTTGAGGATCGCCTCGCGGGAGAAGATCGCCGTGATCTCGTCCCAGCGGGCCTCGTAGTCCTTGTAAGTGAAGTAGAGGACACGCGCGGTTGATGCCTTGTCCGCCTGGTTTGGCTTTATCCGACCATCGTAGACAGCGAACTCCTCGAAGTCGGTGAGGATGGAGAGCGGAAGCTTGGCCGACCACGCGTAGCGGCGGAGTTGGTACGCGGGATCGGGATCGTTCTTTATGTCCACACCAGGGCGCTTCGCCTCGACGAAGAACTTGCGCGCACCGCCGATGCGGAACGCGTAGTCCGGGGCCTTCGTCACCCCGCCGATCTTGATCGCATCCTCGTGCACAACGTCCTTGTACGCCTCGGCGTAGCCTTGTTGGTTGTCGATATCCCAACCGAGGGCTTTGAAGAGCGGATCGATGAACTCGCGACGTGTCTCTGTCTCGTTGTAGTTGTGCGAGCGATAGACATCGTGGTTGCGTTCGAATCGTTCTATGAGATCGATGACTTCCCGCGGGGCGGCCATCGTTACGTTGCCTGCCGGAGTTGATTCCACATTGTAACAAGTAGTTTATAACGTTACAGATTTCCGTACAAGCAGGAAACAGATAACCGCGTGTAAGCGTGGCTTCGATCGCTAGCGAGTATCGCCTCGCTACACGAGGAGAGCGCATCCTCGCAGCGATACGCATCGCCAGACCAACTGTGGCCCGGACATGGCTAAACGTAAACGGGCATGACGGACGCAGGAATAGGCCAGTTCCGTTAGTT
>JALTFO010000247.1 GCA_027007005.1 Candidatus Bipolaricaulota bacterium
CGTACAATACGATATCCACATCAGAATCCGGAGTGAACGTCCCCATGGCCCGGGAACCGAATAAGACCACCCGTTCCACCCGCTCGTTGGCGGAGAGGATGTCGATGATCGCTCGGCGGTGTTTCTCTTTCAGCCCGTCCGTCATTTGCGTTCGATCTCCGCTTTCAGGCTTTCATAGAGCCGCTCGATCACTGGATAATAGCGGTCCCGGATGGACTCCAACACCTTACGGGCTGTCTCCTCGTCGTAGGTATGGCTCAGCAGGTTGCGCGCACTGAGGGACTCGAGCCAGATTTCGGTATCGTCCTCTGATATGAATCCGACCTCAAAGGCCTTGCGAATCACCGCGCGCGGGGTTTTTTCGTCGAATCCTTCGTAGTAGAGTTTGTCCTTGACCGTTTTCCAGGCCAGCTCGAAGGTGTACTCGAACCGCTGGACGATACCTTCTTGTTCGAGTTTTGAGTATTCGCCGATGGATTTTCCTTCGAGCACCTCTCTCAGCAGGAGAAAGGCCTTCTGGAAATTGTCGAACCGCTGCTTCCAGCGTATTGCATTGCTATTGCTCATGGTTTCTGTCCTCTTCCAAATCCGATGTCCCCCAGATTGTTCAGATAAGCCGGTCTACCTCGTGGTTTCCTTCTTCGACGTTATCGTAACGATACGCATTCTATGAGTCCATTGCTGTAAGGTCAAGAGAAAAGCTCACAAATTGTCAATCGCTCAATAGATGCAGGCATCCAGTATGGAAAGCACGTTTGAAAGCAGCTTATCTGAGGCGTGTGCGATGCGTTTCGCTCGACGAGCGTGGAAGTCGACCGATTTGACCTGCTCGACCATGATGAATCCCGTCACGCCACCACCTTCTGGAACAGGCACATGAAATGGGAAGTGTCGGTCGGTGTTCGTTATGGGGCAGACAATGGCCAGCCCAGTGGCGCGGTTGAACAGGTCCTTGCTGACAACCAGAGCGGATCGACGCCCCTTCTGTTCGTGGCCGGATTGAGGATCAAGGGTGATGGCGATAATGTCTCCTTGGCTTGGAACATAAACGGCCATCTACCATGCTTCCTTTCCCACCGGCTCTCCCCAATCCACTTCGCGGGCCTGGTAATTCGCAGGAATTAGTGCTACGAGATCCTCGATGCGGTAGCGGCCTCGTGTCTTCCTGATTGGCGAGATGATGATAACCCCGTCTTGAGCCAGAACGTCAACCTCATCTCCAACTCCAAGATGAGCATCCTCCAGCACATTCTTTGCAAGACGTAGCCCCTGGCTGTTGCCCCATTTTTGGATCTTCGTGGACATTTGAGCATCTCCCTTTTTGTATAGCCGAAGTATAGCCATCTCATATCGGGCGGTCAAGAGGGACCTTGCTCATATTACGAGTTCTGCTTCTTCAACATTAGAAGCAACTAACAAATCATCATCCACACGTTCCAAATAGAGCTCAATTGCCCAGTATCTCCTTCAGATATGATGCTAGGAAATGAGGGAACAGTGACGGTATACCCTCCTTCATGTCCTTCTCGAGATCTCGCCCTCTCAGGCTAGCATCCTCGTGACGATGCGCATTCGCGTCCATCGTTCAACGCGTCAACAAGAACCTAACAAACGCCTTGATGGGCATCTGTTCCCCCGTATCCCTCAAACGATCGCAAAAGCCAATTGCCCATAAAAAAACGGAGAGCCAAAAAGGAGATGCTTTCCCTG
>JALTFO010000248.1 GCA_027007005.1 Candidatus Bipolaricaulota bacterium
ATTCACCTCCGTATAGGAAACAGGCTACATCGTGCTCATCACTTACGTGAGTGACGGGAGGGAGTGCTTGACTGCATCGATCCATCGCTTTGGAGCAACGTGGGTGGAAGCGACAGCCGGATGGAGGATCTATGTATTCAGGAATCCGCCCAGGGATTCCCTCGGCGATTCCTCCGCCGGTGAGTTTTGGAAGGGCGTTCAATAGCCCGTGAGTGTACGGGTGCAAGGGATTGGTGAACAGCTCCTCCTTGCGAGCCCCTTCGATGATGTTCCCTGCGTACATTACATACACCCAATCGGCCATCTCGCGAACAACACCGAGGCTGTGCGTGATGAAGATGACTGACGTTCCGTGTTGCTCGACCAAGCCATTCAACAGGCGAAGAACCTGGTCCTGAATAGTTACGTCCAGCGAAGTCGTCGGTTCATCGGCGATCAACAACTCCGGCTCCGTGGCCAGGGCCATAGCGACCGATACTCGCTGTCGCATTCCTCCTGAGAGCTGAACCGGGTAGTTCTTGAATATCCTCTCCGGGTCGGGAAGCTGCACCTCACGTAGAGCTTCAACCGCTCTAGTATGGATATGTTTCTTTGAAAGTGCTTCGTGGGATCCATACTTTATGACGGATGTCAATTGATCTCCGATTGTGAACACGGGATTGAGAGCAGCGGTTGGATCCTGGAATATCATGGAGATTCCACTCCCTCTGATACGCTGCATCTCATGATCTCCCATGGTAAGAACGTCACGGCCGTGGAAGAGAATCTTTCCTGCGGTGATCTCTCCTGGCGGAGATGGAAGAATCTTCAGTACGCACTTCATGCTAGTAGTCTTCCCGCAGCCAGCTTCCCCAACAAGGCCCACTCGTTCGCCTGCGCGGACGGCCATTTGAACGCCGTTCAAGACAGATAGCTGCCCTTCGTAAATATTGAATTGGACATGTAGGTTTTCTATAGAAAGAAGTGTTTCCATCGTATTAGACATCCTCAAGGGCAAATAGATCTCTGAAGCCATCGCCGATCAAGTTAAATCCCAACACCGTAATCATAATTGCCAGTGCGGGGAAGATCGCTATCCACCATTGATCAGGGAGATATTTCGCTCCGTCTGCTACCATTGTTCCCAAATCTGGGATTGGTGGTTGTGCGCCCAATCCGACAAAACTGAGGGCTGATCCGATAAGGATGACCCAACCCATGTCTAAGCTCATCTTAGTGAAAATGCTCGATACGCAATTGGGAAGGATCTCCCTGAACAGGATGTGAGATCGGCTGGCCCCAGTTACTTCTGCTGCCTGTACGAAGAACTCACTGCGCAGAGATGAAGCTAGCCCGTACACCAACCGCGTGTACCATGGCCACCACATCAAGGCAACAGCCATCATGGCGTGAAATACACTTGGAGTAAGCACTGAGCAGATAGCCAATGCGAGGATCAATGGTGGAACAGCAAGGAAAATGTCGGTGATGCGCATGATTGTCGTATCGATCCAGGTTCCACGGTAATAACCGGCCAGTAAGCCAAGCACTACCCCAGGGACAACAACAAGCGATAAGACAACCGCTCCCATCATCAGCGAATAGCGAAACCCGAAGAAAATACGAGATAGAATGTCTCGTCCGAACACGTCTGTACCACACAGGTGTTTGAGGCTCGGGGCTTGGCTCGCTTCGGAAAAGTTTACGTAGCGTCCCGCGTGCGT
>JALTFO010000249.1 GCA_027007005.1 Candidatus Bipolaricaulota bacterium
AAAGAGGGGCGAGCCGGTGGGAAGAAATCGTTGCGTCGGTTGCAGTGGAAGAGTGCACAAGAGGGGAACGTGACGATGCAAATCTGGTTGGGGAAGCAGTGGCTAAACCAGAGCGATAAGAGGGAAGTCAGTGGGCCGGAAGGGGGAGCGATCCCTGTAGCAATCATGGACCTCTCGGAGGCGGAGATTGACGAATACCTTAGCGTCCTTGATCGAGTCGACGGACACGAAGGAATTACGGAAGGTGTTACGGACGAGGAAGAAGCTGGTACAGATTCGTGATCGATGTTTGAGCGATCCGGTCAGTTTAGCGGCGTTCGTAGCGAGGCTTGTCGACAAGACTTTCGTGTTCAGTGACTTCCATGCAGAGTGGATGAAGTTCGTGACGGCTCCGGCGGGCGAGGGGCAAGCATTGAGAATGTTGCTGGCTCCGAGGACGCATGGGAAGTCGACGATCGCCAATCTGTGCGCGGTCATTGATCGGATTCTACACGATCGAAACGCGCGGATCCTGATTGCCAGTGAGACGGACTTACAGGCGTCGGGGTTCGTGGGACATCTGAGACAAGTCCTGGAGCATCCGGTGTTCATGTCAGTGTTTGGCGATCTACGGAGCGATAACTGGAGTAAATCGCACGGGCTGACAGTCTCTGGTAGGACGCAAGTCTTGAAGGAACCTACGGTCATGGCGAGGAGCGCGGGGAGCGCATTGCCGTCGTATCACTTCGACATGATCGTGCTAGATGATGTTATTGACGACGATGACGTCCATACAGAGGCGCAGAGAAAGGCCGCGAGCGATTGGTATTACGAGACGCTAGAGCCGACCTTGACGAAGGACGGGACATTGCTCGTGATCGGGACCAGATGGCATTACTTTGACCTGTATGGCGCGTTGATCGAGAGCGGCGGGTATTCAGTCAAGAGGTATCAGGCGGTGAGGTCTTGGTCGCCACGTACTGATCTGTGGGATGCGTGGACGGAATTAGCGACTGCTCCGGACGGAGATAGCCAACAGGAAGCCCAGAGATTCCTCGAGGATCATCGGGAAGAGATGTACGAGGGGACGGAGGTCTTGCTTCCGGAGGTCTGGCCGTATGAGAAGCTCATGTTCAAGCGGGCGCGGTCGGGGTCGATCATATTTGCCAAACAGTACCAGAACGACCCAAGCCTAGGGGAGGGTAGTCAGATACTGAAGCCGACTGACTTCCGGTATTACAGCTCAGAGGACCTGCCGGGGCGCGACGAGTTTGTCTGTGTAGTCAGTGCTTACGATTTGGCTATCTCGCAGAAGGAACAGGCTGATTACACGGCGGTGGTCACCGTGGGGGTTATGGAAGATGGGAAGATTTACGTCCTGAAAGCCCACCGAGGGCATATCGGGTTCGATGAGCAGATTGCGTTGATCAGGAACACCAACGCAGAGTTTCGAGAGGATGAGGTCGTGATCGAGGCTGTGCAGTACCAGCAGGCGTTGGCGGATGTCGTGAAAAGATGGACGGCTATTCCGGTGAGACCATACCATCCCCCGGTTGATAAGGTGACACGGGCACTAAAGGTTCAGCCACAGATTGAGCAGCATCGGGTCTTATTCCATCACTCGCAGAGATCGTTGATTCAAGAGATGGCGGAGTTTCCGTATAGCGAGCATGATGATCAGGTCGATGCGTTCACGTCGGCGGTATCAAGGGCTGTAGAGTTATCGTTGGAAATGTTGAAGAGACGGAAGAAGAAGAGAGCGGCGTTGTATATCTGAAACGAGTTGAAAATGGCAGAAACAAGGTGTACCATTATGTTGTATTACCTAAAAACCGCGCAGAGGGGAGGCTAAATGCGCTACATATCCGATGGAGCAAAACAGTTAGCTTTGTCTACACGTAGAGAAAAAGAGCCTGCTTATCAATGTGCAACATGTGGGGCGTGGGTCAGTATCGAGCAACCAATGGCGATGAGGATCGGGGGGCGCTTGTATGTCGGGCGTCCGTGTCCTAACTGTGGGTCGTTCGTGGGGATCAGTCTGCCAGGAGAGACGCGGCGTGTTGAGTTTATTCCGGAAGAGGATAAAGCGAAATTCGAGAGAGAAAACGGGATGAAACTCAGTGAGTCAAACCGGATACAGGGGCCGTGTGGGAAAGAGGGGTACGCGGTTCTGGCTCTGAGACCAGCGATACAGGATTATGTCGATATGTTAGCTGAACAAGGGGCAGTGATAGTTGACGGGGAAGTCAGAGGAAAGCCAGAGGACCTCGACGTGCGCAAGGAAGAGATGATCGAGGTGATAGAGAAGAAAACGGGTCGGTGGCTATGAAGGGGTTGAAGGAAAGGCTCCGTGAGCGGAGCGAGCGCAAGTGGGGACAGGTGACCGTCGTGTTGACTACGGGTGAGCGTCAGGTGTGGCATGATGCGAAGATCGACCGGAGAAGTCCACACGAGTGGACTACGGTCAGGATGAAGGACGGGCGAGTGATGATGTATCCGAAGAGGCTGGTGGCGCGGGTTGGTCTTGGGCCGCGAGCTGGTGTCGGGCACACGGCAATGTTTGGGTGAGGTGAGCGATGTTAAGTGATAGTACGAGGGCGATCATGGCGGAGTTGTCGAACCGTCGCAGCAGTGATGTGATCGATATCCGCAGGAGCGTCGCGCGATGGAACAAGTTTTACTATCCGACGCTGGAAGGGATGTACGAGGAGCATAAAGAGAGATTCCTGTCTCCGGAGTCAAGATTGGGGCCTAACTTGTTTGTGTATCGAAACGAGATCAGGGCGATAGTCGATAAGAGGGCGGACGCTGTTCCGAGCCAAGTGAAGGTGTCGGCGCGAGATAGTGGACTGGAGCAATGGGCGAACGACTTCCTTGCGGCGCGGGTGTTCACAGACAAGAGTTTTGTATCAGTTCAGAGCGACTGGAATCGATACCTGGAGAGGACGGGCAATCTTATATTGGCTCTAGTCCCCGACGATGTAGGGGTCGTTCATGTTCAGTTGTTGAAGACGGAAGATGTCGACGTGTTGTATAACGCTGACAATATCGATGAGATTTACGGGTACGAGGTCAAGTGGACTACGCAGAGGAAGGATGAGAAAGGGAACACGCAGTCGGTCTCGATCGAGTATAGGATCAACCAGAGAGAGTACGTGAAACTGATCGACAACGAGATTGTGTGGCAGATGGACAACCCATGGCCGTTTGTCCCTGTGGTACATATTGTTGCGGAAGAGATCGAGGGGCGGGTCATGGGTGAGAGTTGTATCGAGCACTTGATCGAGCCGCAGTTGTTGATTAACGCATGTCTGACTGATATCAGGGTGGCCAACCGGTTGGGGGCGTTTCCTGTTCTGTATGGAAGTCTTCCGGTCGATGGGTTCTATTTTGCTCCTGGGGCGTACAACCAGGCAGAACCGAACGATAAGGTCGATCGGGTTGATACCAAGACGGACATCACGGGGTTGAAGGACGAGCTCGCGGGTCACCGGCGATATTTGTATGACGTCGGTCGGGTCAATCCGAGGGAGGATCAGGAGATAAGCAAAATGGGGATCATGCCCTCCGGGAAGGCGCTGCTTGTTCTGAATCAAGACGGGATTGTGTATGTGAGGAACAAGATGGGGCGTCTGGCTGAAGCATGGGGCGATCTGTTGGCCAAGGCCGCGGTGATGGTCGGGAAGGTTAAGCCTGCGGATTATGTGAAGAGCGGCGGCGATCTATTCGATGTGAGTTATGGAGCGATCGAGCTTGACGATCCCGAACAGGGATTGAAAGAGATGGCGATCGCCGACACTCTGCATACGGCGGGATTAGTCACGGATGAGAGATACCTACAGTTGGCGCAGTTAAAAGGGATCGTTCCTCGCGAGTGGGACGTAGCTATGTTGTTGAAGGAAGCCGAGGAAGAGAGGCAAAAGAAGACTCTAAAGAATGACGCGGCGGTAGCCTCTTCTTTTTTAGAGGCGCAGTAGGAAAACGCAATATAATGGAGGGGTGATGAAGATCGAGCTGACCAAGTGTTCTAAGTGCGGCCATGTACAGTTGCACATTCGAGGAAGGAGCTGGACCTGCCGGGCCTGTGGGAGTCGTGAGGGGGTTTACTTGTCTGCCTGGGGTATGTACAGGGAGGCAATGGCTCACAGGCTCAGGGGCGGGTCTGAGCGCTTGTCAGGGGCTGATCGCAGATGATGGTACACGTACTGGTTGGATTCCCAGGAGCGGGGAAGACTCGCTTCCGGAAGAGGATGCAGCGTCGTGAGGGATGGCGGGTGTTATCGAGGGATGACATCCGCCGTGATGTGTTCGGGGTTGAATTCGATGAGAGCCTAGAAGACCAAGTCAGCGGTCTGTACTGGGAAATGGTGTATGAGCTTTTGATGTCTACGAACAGTCAGAAGCCAGTCTGTTTGGATTGCACACATCTGACAAAGGAAGTGAGAGAGCAGACCTTGGCGGCGATTCAGGTGTCGGGGCACGAGGCCGTTGCTCACGTTTTCGATGTCGATCCTGAAGAGTGTTGGAAGCGGAAGAAGTTTTCCTATCGGGGAGGGGTGCGCAGCCAGATGAGCCGCGAGAGGTTTGATAAGCTGGTGGCGTCCTATGAGCCGGTTACGGAAGACGAAGGGTTTAGCAAGATCGTTGTGCACAAGGGGCGCAATCGAGGATGAAGAGAGCGAATGACCCGGAGCCTTTGCCGAGGGAAGGGGAGCAGAGGGTCTTGGACTTTGTCCTTGAGTCGTTGATTGATAGGGCAGAGATCGGGAAGAGGAAATATGGAACGTATTTAGAGACGCATAATGGACGCGATGCGTTGATTGATGCGTTCCAAGAGGCGCTCGATCTAGTGATGTACCTAGGGCAGGCGGTGATGGAGCGAGATGGCTAAGACGGTCAATGAAAAATTGATGTCAAAGGTCGTGAAGCATCGGCAGTTTGCTGTTGGGGTTGAAAAGCAAATCCAACGGAAGCTGTGGGCAGAGGTCCAGAAGGTGCGGAAGGATGTCGTGGCTAAGTTGGCTGAAGCAACGGCATCTGGGACGATGACCAAAAAAGACCTCGATCTGCTTATTACGGACATCAGAGTACGTCTTGATAAAGGGAAGGACCAGTTAAGCCAGTCGCTTGCTGAACAGCTCCCTCCTGTCTATACGGCAGAGGAAAAGATCACCCATGAGTTGTTGAGAACGACGCTTCCGGTTGTGTTGGCAAAGAAGCTTGTCTTGCGTCGAACGCCTATAAGAGAGGTCGGGGATGCGCTGAAACTTCCTGTCCATGGGGTCACGTATGAGAAAGCGATCGCCAACATGTTTGATCGGCTGGATCGGAGAATCAGCCAGACAGCCGAGAAAGCGTTCGCAGAAGAGTTTCATAAGCAGCTCCTGTCGGGGGCGAAGTTCAGTCAGGCGAAGAGAGCGGCGGTCAATGTAGCGGACTCGTTGGGCGGAAAAATTGGGGAGGTCTCGCAGTTATTCACGAAACAGGTCAATCGAGACCTCAAGACGATCGTAAACGGGCACGTGCAGCGGGCTTTGGATCAGGCGCAGACGAAGGTCTTCCAGGACAACAGCCACTTATTGCAGGGAGTCGTGTATACAGCCACGCTTGATCGGTTGACGTGTGAAGTCTGTGCAGCGTTGGACGGGACGATGTACTGGATGGGGAAGGTCCCGGAGGGAGAGGCGGGCCGGACATTCGCAGAGAAGCCCCAGTTACCGATGCATCCGAATTGCCGGTGTTGTTATGCACCAATAGTGAAGAGCTGGCAGAATCAACCGGTAAAACGGCTGTCGAAGCCCGATAAGCAGATTCTGAATGGAGATATCCCGAGACCGAAGAAGTATGCGGACTGGTTCGCTGAACAGAACAAGTCCACACAAGTGGACATCCTCGGTCCCGCTAAGTACCAGTTGTGGAAATCGGGGCAGGTGAAGTTGTCAGATATGGCAACAATGGATCGAGCGCTGACTGTCGGGGAACTGGAAGCGAAGGCGGGAGTACAGGCAACAAAAGCCGCTGAGTCGATCAAGGAAGCAACGGCCACGCTGCCGCAGGATGAGATCGGGGCTCTGTATGACAAGTACATGGTGAAGGCTGACAACTTTGATGGTCTCCTGGCCGAGGTCATTGATGGAGCGAGCAAGAAAGTCTCGCAGATGGACGTTATGGGCAAGGTCTGGAAGTATGAGAATCCTGACTTACTGGTCAAGGGCAAGTCTCTGGCCGCGTCGGTGGCGAAGGATGCAAAAGAGCTGGGGATCGATCCAGAGAGGTTTATGACGCTGTTGAGGGGCGACATAAAGATGTCAACCCAACACGTTGCGGGGACGTATCTCGACCAGCTTAAAGAGGCCGAGAAAGCGATCGAGGGGAAAGTGCCTCAACTGAAGAAGATGGCAGACGGGAAGATGTCCCTTGAAGAGCTTTCGTCGCTGAAGGATCAGATAATCGATCAGAGATTACTCCCTGGAGCGGAGTGGACGTCCTTCTCTTCACAGGTTGCGCAAATGGAAGCAGACCTGAAGATGGCAACGAAGAATCTGCTCACGGCTGAGGGAAGCCAGGAGCAGAGGAAGGTCTTGCAGATCGCGAAGGACATCCTAGAGGACAAAGCGAAGATGTACAAGTCGATCGAGGATCAGATCGTAACGCACAATAACCATGTAGAGTATTGGCTCAACATCGCCAAAGCTGAAACGAAGAAGTTGGTAGAGATCGAGGCGAAGAAGAACAAAGCGGCGATCGAAAAGGCACTAAAGAAGCAGGCGAAGAAGTCAAGCAAGGCGTCTGTCAAGGAAACGACCAAGGCATTCGAGTCGGCGACGGCGAGCGACCTTGAGATCGGGGAGCTGGAGTATCGTAACTGGATTAACTCCCTGGACCATCGAGAGGTCGATGCTTTCAAGATGTGGACGAGAAAGGCGTATACGCAGATCAGGAACATGCAGCTGGGTCGGCTTAACAAAGTCCCTGTCCATATGCGGGAGGTGTACCAAGAGTATATCGATACGATGAAGAAAGCCGTCGCGAGGGCGAAGCCGTTTGAAGGCGATGTATATCGAGGGGCACTGATGGACCCGCAGAAGGCGGCGAAGTTGAGCGCGGGTCAGTCTCTCACATTCGAGTCGTTCAACAGTGGATCGTGGAACGATAGTGTAGCGAAGGCGTTTATGGAGAATTCGTACCGTGAGCACTTCCGTAGTGGGAGAAAGCCGGTTCGGTTCAGGATAAAGAACAAAACAGGGGTCCGTATTGAGGATGTCTCCGAGTATTCCCGCGAGGGAGAGGTCTTGCTCCGTCCTGGGGCGAGGTACATCATAACAGAGATTGAAGAAAAGCCGTTCAATATAGGCCCACCAGGGAAGACGTACCTAGAGATTTGGATGAGGGAGGTATTGCCAGAATGACCGACAAGGAAAGGGCTGAGAGGTTCGTGAATGATGGAGAGGACATAAAGCAGGTCAAGGCTGATTGCGACTTCTGTAAACATCTGCACGAGGATGGGTTGACGTGTGATGCTTTTCCGGAGGGGATTCCGGACGCTATCAGAGTGGGATGGAAGAGCCATCGAGAGCCTGTAGACGGCGATCATGGGATCAGGTACGAGTATAGGGGAGTGTGAGGCAGTGGACTTTGATAAGTATGCAGAGATAGTGAATGAGACAGCAGTGTATCCGGTCGGGGCTAGTGTCCTGTACCCGCTCCTGGCGCTGGGGGAAGAAGTCGGCGAAGTCCAGTCGATATTCGCAAAGCATCTGCGTGATCGAGGGCAGATAATCGAGGGAGAGAGCGGACGACAGTATAGCCGTTTGTCCAGTCTTGTCTTGGACGAGGAAGAGAGAGCGAAAGTGAGGGACGAACTGGGCGATATCCTGTGGGAGTGGGCGGCTCTCTGTATCGATCTAGGTTTTCCGTTGTCAGAGGTAGCGCAACGCAATATAATTAAATTACGAGACAGAAAAGAGCGAGGAGTCTTACACGGGAGTGGTGACAATCGATGATCAAGACGATTGAGGTTGTCGGGCAAAGCGGGACAAAGCACATCTGCGTGCCCCCTACTCTGTGGCCTGGTCGGGAATTGGCGCGACCTTATGCGGATTACTTTCCAGGCGGAGATATTGACGAATGGTTTGAGCATTCGGAATCGTGGCAGAAAAAGCAGATCGGGGCGATGTGGGGACAAGAATGCGTCGTCACTGGAAGGACGCCGGCGGATACTCACGAGATTATCAACCAGGGGATGGGGGAGAGGGTGATGACTCTCGTCCCGTGGAACATGATTCGGTTGAATCATGCTGCTCACGTAAAGCTGATTCATTCATATACGTGGAGGATAGTGCACTGGGACCCGCTGGCATGGCCGAAGTCCGAGGCGGTTATTATCCTGGATCGGTCCGGCCTGGTCGTTCGTTGCTGGTACAACTTACCTGAAGTGGCGAGGGAGAGATCGAGAGGGTACAGATGAGCGCGACGCTGTTTGATGTCAAGACGAAACGGGATGAAGAAGAGAGGACAAAGGCAGAGGAACCGGAGACCAAATACGACTTTGGCCCTGGGGAGTGCATTGAAAAGGGATACGTTTCTCTGTGGCAAGTTGGCGTCCCTCCCAAGCAAGCCAAGAGAGGTTGTGTGTGGACGAACATAAACGGATTCATCGAGATGGGCAGAAAAGGTTTCCTGACAGGGGAAGCGTTGGCGGTTTATAGGAGAGTTGGAAAAGAGCCTACTGAATAATCAAAACGCTAGGTTTTACCTCCTTCCTGGCGTAAGGTCGCCCCGATAGGTGAGGCTGAAAATGCTGATCCTATCGGGGTTTTTCTGTTTTAGTGTGTCTGGGAGGGCTTTCTCCGTTATGGTTGCATTATGTTGTGTTACTTGCTATACTCGATCTAGGAATCTCCTTCCTTTCTTTGTTGTCGGGACGAAGAGGGGAGTAGAGATACTCCCCTTGGAGTCCACACGTGTGGACGAGAAGGAGATCGAGGAGGCGAAGGAGTGAAGAAGAGGAAACGAGTGCAAGTGTTGAATACCTCTAGCTTTGCGAGGCTTTATACCGGTTATGCGGGCGAGACGCTTATGTTGGAACCAGGGCATACGCTTTGCGATGAGAGTGTCGTGAAGTCTATGAGAGAGAGCAATAAGCGTTTCGATCAGCAGATCAGAGAGGGAACACTTGTAATCGAGAGAGAGACGGCCATAGCGGACCTCGCACAGAAAGTCATGTCGGGCGAGGTGTCGGTTGCATCGATCGAGTACCCACGGGATGCGGTTGCTGTGGCGAAGGTTATTGATGACATACCCGTGCTGGAACGTATGTACAGGGAGTCTAACCGGGTGAGCGTCCGAGATGAGATTGTCAGGAAGCTACGAAAGTTGGGGTACACAGGAGAATAGGGAGGAAATATGCCAGATAACACGGTGCAAACTGGTGGGGCAGGAACCAATCAGGGTGTGAACGCGGGATCGGAAAGGATCGAGATCACGCAAAAGGAATTGCAGAGCAAGATCGATGCGGCGGTAAGGGCGGCTCTGGAAACGAGAGAAAAGAATCTTGCCAAGGCTCACCAGGAAGAGATCGACAGATTAAACGGGGAGATCGAGCGCTTGAAGGATGAGGCGAGCAAGGGGTCGAAGTCGTTGGAAGAGCAGTTGAAGGATGCCGAGGAGCAGAAGACGAAGCTCGCTGCAGAGGTGAAGGCTCTAAAGAAGCAAGTCGGTGATCTTGGCGGGAGGTTTGGCAGCCTTCTGGAAGCGGAGTTGGTAGCGCTCGGAGACGAGGGCAAGGCGAAGTTCGAGCAGATTTGCCCGGAGGGGTTGGACGACGCGGCGAAGTTGGGGTTCTTGGCGAAGGTCAGGCCGTTGCTTGTTGGGATGAAACAGGATGAAACCGAAGAAGAGAACCCGGCAAAAGGAAAGCCGCCGATCACCAATCACGAGAGTAATCCGCCTACCGAAGACGAGGGGTTCGGGAAGCAGATGGCGGAGCAAAAGAGGGCAGAAGAGAATGCGGCCTCCGAGGAAGGGTACAACCCTTGGGGGCAATAAGCGGGGGTGTAGAACATGGGACAGTTGTACGGGACGTATAGCGACATTCTGAATGAGATCGATTTACCGTTCCTTGACAGTTCGCAGGTTCGTCGCAAGGCAGTAGGGTTGACGCTGGATGCGTCTTCTTTTGTTGCTGATGGAGACGGGCGCAAGATTGTTAAGGCGGGGACGGTAGTCGGTCGAGCGGATGGCGAGACGAAGTATAAGGAAGTAATCAAGGCAGTCGCCGCCAGCAAGTCGTTGGGGGATGCAGGGAGCAATACCCTGTTTGTCGTGACGGCAAAAGAGGGCGGAGTTGCTGGAAACGGGCTGAAGATCAAGCTTACGGACAATGGGCATGATAGTCGGGCGACGACCGACATTGAGTATGACTCTTACCTGGGGATCGTGACAGCGCACCTGGAGAACGATGGGAGTGCAATCACGGCCACGGTGGGGGATGTAGTCAATGCGATCACCGCTGGAGCCAAGGCAGCGAGCGTCGAGGTTGGAGCCGATAATGCCAAGATCAAGGTTACGGCGAAGACGGCTGGATTCGAGGGGAACGATCTGAGCATCGTTCTGGCTGATCCGGGGGCCAATGACAAGGCTCTGTCGGTCGATTATGACGACGGGGTTATTACGGTGAATCTCGCGACGGATGGGTCGGGATCGATCACCTCTACGGGCGCGGATGTTGTCGCTGCGATCAATGCCGACGTGGAGGCGTCTGCCCTGGTTTACGCTGAACTTGGGACGGGTTCGGATGGAACCGGTACGTGCGCGGCGGTCGCCAGCACTGCATTAGTCGGTGGGAGTGATGAGGCGCCGGTTACGGCAGCGAATGGCACAGGGTCTGACGGGTCTGGGACCGCATCTGAGACGGCAGCCACAGCTCTTGCTGGTGGTGTCGATCAGAATGTCGTGGCGGAGTATATCACGGCGGAGACGGTCGAGCTTACCGATGGGGACCAGGTTGTCGCCGTGTTTGATCAGGCTCGCGTGAGGGCGTCTCGATTGGAGACAGATATTGATGATGCGATCAAGGCCCAGTTGAAGGGCTTTGACTTCGTGTAGGTGGTGAGTGGCGATGCTTAATATCTTGAACATCAGAGAGTTGCGAGCGGCCAACCTGACGCAGTTTGCACAGGATCGGTTTGCGGACATCAACAAGAGAAACCGGTATATCGGTCCGGCAATTCTCCCAGCGAAGACCACTAGCGGTCTTGACTGGGAGATTATCAAGGGAGCGAGCGGCGTTCCGATCATGGCAGGCATTCATGCGATGCAGGCTGAGTCGGGGATTGCGTCTCGGCGCAAGCAGTTGCAGCGTCTGACAGGATCGATTCCGGATATCAAGAGGAAGATCCCTCTTGATGGGTCGACGCTGTATAAGCTGCGTACTGAGAACATCAAGGACCCGCAGGTGCAACAAGCGGTACGTCAGGTCTACGATGACACTGAGACGGTTGTCTCGGCGGTAGCGGCTCGTATCGAGTGGTTGCGTTGGAAGGCGTTGGTCGGTGGTGCGTTCTCTTATTCTGAGAACGATATCGTGATCGATGTTGACTTCCTGATGCCGTCGGCGAACAAGGTCACGGTAGACACGAAGTGGGATGACACGGCTCATGCGGACTGGGTCGCGGACCTGATGGAGGTCTGTGATGCGATCCAGAGCGCGTATGGGGTCCGTCCTACGAGGGCGGTGGCGCCGCAAGCGGTGATCAGTTACATGCTGAGAAACGTGAATGTTGCGACCAAGTATGTGTTTGGGAGCACGTTCAGTGATCGCATGATGACGCGGGCGCAGTTGAACTCGCTCTTGTCTGAGCTGAATCTTCCTCAGTTCGTGGCGTATGACGTGAAGGTTGCCAGTGAGGATCCGAGCACGGGGGTAGTGACGGAAGAGCGTCTGCTTCCGAGCGACAAGATCGTTCTGCTTCCTCCGAGCAATGTTCCGATCGGGAACACGCTGTTTGCGCCGACGTTGGATGTCTTGCTGAAGAAGCAGCTCAAGACGGAGAAGCCCGGGATTTACGCGAAGGCGTGGACCGAGGGTGAGGATACGCCGATCCTGTGGACCAAGGCGGAGGCTCTAGCCTTCCCGACGGTACCGGGGATCGATCTCGTTGGAACGATGACGGTACTCTAGCATGAGCAATATCCCCACGGTGTCAGAGGTTCGAGCAAAAGGACAGTTTGACCTGGTCGATGATAGTTTGATCTACAACGCTATTGTCGATGCTTACGAAGACGTCGATGAGATGATTGCCCGCAAGCAGGAGATCGATCCGACGTTTTCGATCGGGGGAGGATATATAAAACAGCTCATCACATGGAGGGCGTGCGAGACGTGTGCGGTTACAGAGAGGCGGCTTCAGAGTGAATCAGGAGCCGGCCTCTCTGCTACGTACCAAGGAACCGAGGGGCAGTTCCGAAGAGAATTCGGGCGAGTTTGGGCGCGGGCCTGCAAGGGCGTATCGGTGTTAAATGGTGCGGTATGAGCGCGACGATAAAAGATACGAACCACATTCCGCATGTGATCAATGAGTTAGATCAGTTGAAGAGGCTCCGCACGCGCATTGGGTTGTTCCAGGTGTTGGCGGGGCCGGATGTCGTGAATTACGCAGCGATCAATGAGTACGGGGGGGGGCACGTTCCTGAGAGATCGTTCATGCGATCTGCGGCATTGGAGGCGCAAGAGTTAGCGGCTGATCTAGGGGCTGATGGCGTACGGGCGGTCTTGGCACAAAAGGCGTCTGCGCGTGATGTCTATGCAAAGGTCGGTCTATTCATGCAGGAAAGGGTCGTATCTAAGATCAACGAGCAGATTCCGCCTCCACTGGCTCCTAGCACGGTGAAAAGGAAAGGGACCACAAAGACGTTGATCGATAAAGGCACTATGAGGAAGAGCATCACCTATGTAGTGGAGCAGCGATGACGGTTAGAGCGCTTGACAAACTGGTCGTGAGGGATTCGGTTCCGGTCACGATCGTGAAGAGTGAAGAGAGCACAGGGACGGGCGGTCGGCTGATACTGGGGGACGGGCAGTCTTTTGTCGTTGGGGGTCTGGTTTTGCCTGTCAGGAACGCAGCGTTACTTGCCGATTCTAACGCTGGGGGATTCGTGGGAGAGCTGAGAAAGTTCATCTTCCGACATTGTGATCTGGAAGAGGCTGGCTGCTCTATCAGCATGGGGGATGTTTTCGAGACCGCAGAAGGCAAGTTTTCAGTGGTGAAGGTAGAGGACTGGGAGCGGGCGCAGCTTGTAGCTGTGTATGGCAAGAAAGGTGTCAGATGAGAGAGTTTGACGTATTGGACGCGATTAGAGAGGGAGTTACCGCGTACGCGGGAGCGACGGCGATGTTCCAGGCCGATCCTCGCAGAATGGGGTGGCAGGATCAAGATATCCCTTTCATCGTGTTCAATGTTGTCAGTAAGACTCCTGATCCGGCGCAGAGCGGGGCATTGAGGTATCAAGACTGGCATAAGGTCGATGATGATAGCGACGGGGTGTATTCATATAAGATCGAGACCCGATATCGTCACCAGCCACATGTTCTGTTGAGTATCAACTGTTATGGCGGGTTCTCCGAGGAAGAGAAGACAGCGGAGTATGTGGCGCAGAGGGTCCGTGAGTGGTTTTTAGGGGTCGGACATTTGGCTCTCGATCAGGTATATGCGCGTACTTATGCAGTTGGTCAAGTGAGGCCGATGCCGGGCGAGTTCAATTCGAGAGAAGATGCTTTATCAAGGCGCGAGCTAGATGTTGAGCTGGTGGTGGCGAAGGGATTCGTGAACCGCATCGAAAGCATTGAAAAGGTGATCGTGAAGCCGACTATCGCGGCGAGTGAAGAGGATGAGGGGCAAGAATGGCCTTATAGCTCGATCTTAACGGACGAGTATATCGAGCCTAGTTAACGGGGGTGTAAGGAATGGATGTTGTAGTAAATATCAGCAATACGCTGGCGGCGGTTCGTCGCAAAGACTTTGGTCGGACGTTGATCTTAACGTCGACTGACCCGTCGCTGAATTGTCCGAAGGACACGATGAAGATTTACGAAGACCTATCGGATTTAGCGAAGGATTGGCCGGAGACGACCAATGCTTATAAGGCAGCGCAGGCGCTGTTTTCGCAAATTCCGAGGGTTCAGGATGTCGCCATCTTGGATGTGACGAGGGATGCGACCAATCCAACGCCGACCGAACTTTCGTCGGCGCTGAATACGCTGCTTGATGGCGGAGGGATCGGAACTGAGTGGTATTTCCTGGTCTATGCAGATCGTGAACCAGTGCCGGGTGATCGCGATGAGTTGAACGACTGGATCGGAGCGCAAGAGAGGATATATCTCGCGAGTTCGTTCCAGAATGAGACGGTCGCTGATCTAGTGGCAGCGGCGTCGACTTATGTCCAAAACCGAACGTTTATCTTCGCGCACGACGCGGCAGGAACGGACGATGACGAATTCTTTGATGCCGCTTTTGCCGGTCGTGTCGGTGCGAAGTATCCGGGGAGTGTGAACTGGAGACACTTGATGTTGAACGGGATCAGCGAGCCGGGGTACACAGCCACGGAGAGAGCCACGCTGGAAAACGGAAATGTGATGACCTACTGGAAGAACCCGGTCGGTCTGTTGGTCACTACCGGCGGTATGGCAACGAGTGGGTTCTGGGGCGATCTGCAAAGGGCGATCGATTATCTAGTCGCGTCGATTCGCGAGAGAATCTGGGATGCTTTGTCGCAGAAGGACAAGATCCCTTATGACGATACTGGTATTCAGTATCTGGCCTCCTTGGTCATTCAGGCGTTGGAGATCGCGACAGGGGACCCGTATTACATCGTAGCGCAAGACCTCGATGGAAACGGGCTGTATCAGGTCAGGCCTCCTCGCAGGAAGGACATCGATCCGTTGGATGTGAAGAACCGCATCCTCCCGAACCTTCCTTTCGTGGCGACCGCGGCGGGAGCGATCAACAAGGTCGTGGTGAATGGGATTCTGACAGAAGAGTACATCGAGCCGATGACTGGTGAGTACACGTACACCAGCAGCTAGGGGAGGTATGAACGATGGCAGTAGAGAATAACCTGGGTCTGTATGATCCGAGTAAGGTTCAGGTCAACATCGGGGGAGAGATTGCGACCGGGTTGGACGATCAGAACTTTATCCGTGCTGAGAGAAACAACGATCAGTACGCAGTGAAGGCTGGGGCGTATGGTGGGTCAGTGAGGACGAGAAACAATGATCGATCGGGAACGATCACGATCCGGTTCCTTCAGACCTCGCCGATGATTGCCAAATTACGCGAGCTTGAAAAGAAAGGTGATCCTTTCGAGGTCGTGATCACCGATAACAACGAACAGGGTGATAACGGGTGCACGGCTGAAAAGGCATGGGTGAAGAAGCCCACGCCGTTCTCTCGTTCTGCGAAGGACGAGGAACCGTACGTCGTCACATTCGAGACAAACAACCTAGTGTTCAACTAAAGGGAGGGAGTATGTCTAAGCAGGTTACCAAACAGATTGGTCGGCATTTGATCACGATGATCGATCCCGGCGTGGAATGGACGATCGAGATGGAAGAGAGAGCGATCAACCCTCTCACGGGGCGAACGTCGCTCAAGTTATATGTCGAGGAGCTGTTGCAAAACGTGGTGGCAAATCCGAAAGGGTTGAGCATCTCCGATTTTGACCACGAGGATGAGCTGCTTGAGTTGGTGCGGACGTTCAAGTCCTTTCGTCGGCCTCAGTCTTCCCCAGGGAAGAAAGAACAGAGTGGCGCGAAAGAGGCAGATACGGCGGCTTAGGCAGGCGATTCACGAATGCTGGATGTTTGGAGGGGATAGCCTAGAGAGTGTCAGTAAATGGCCTCTCGATCGATTGCTTACGGCTCACGAGCATGTTCAACGAGTGAGAAAGGAGCAAGCGAGATTGACGGCTATTGAGATCGGGAAGTTATGGAGCGGAGGGAAGAGATGAGCTTAGAGGCCTTCAAGGTATCGGCGATGGGCTTCCCTCCTTTCTCGTTTCCATTGAGCACGGCCCTGTTTGGAGGTCAGCAGTCCACACGTGTGGACGAAGCGAGAGAGGCTATCAGAGAGAGATTGATGCAACTCTCTGGCTCTCTTAACCGCACGGAGATACAGGCCGTAGACCAGCAGGCCTGTGATCGTGAGAGCGATCCCAAGGAGTATCGAACCGAGAATCCCAAGACCAAATATGTGTGCCATGACAAGTATCCTAGCATGATCGTGGCGATGAGTCAAGAGAGGACAGATGGCGTTACGTGACCTTGATATTAACGTAGAGATTAACTCGTTCGATTCAGAGTTGAAGACCGCCAATGAACAATGCGATGAGCTGGTCAACAACGTCGGCGAGGCCGGTGAGTCTCTCGATGAGATGAGTACACAGGGCCAGATGGCGGGGGAGACGACCAGCGAGTCGATGGAAGGGGCGACCGAGTCGACGAATGGATTGATCGGGGCGCTAGGCGAAGCTGGGGTTCAGTTTGATGCTCTTGCCGCGGCCAGTGGCCTATTCCTGAAGAGAGCGATCGAGGCGTCGGCGGAGTACGAGTCGGCGGTCGGTACGTTGAGGGTTATTGCTGGAGACGAGGATTACAAGGCCTATTTAGAGACGATCAGAGAAGAAGTAGAGCGGACACATCGGTTCCTGACGGAAGGACAGATGGCGGATATGCTCGCTCCGGTTGCGGCATCGATGAGAGGTCACGCAAAAGAGATGGCCGAACTGATCAAGATGGTTGATGATCGGCTATTAGAGATGAACGCTACAGGGACGGTTGCTGAGAGGGTATATCAGAACGTCATGGCGGCGATTACTACGGGATCTGCGACGCAGTTGATGAGAGCGTCGAGGTTGATGCCGTTAGCGGTCTTACAGAGTGAGAAGTCGATCGAGATAGCGAAGAACATCAGTGCCTCGTTGCCTCCGGCGACCAATGCTATGTATCTGTTCAAGGCGATGGAAGCGGATGCGGCGATGACGAATAAGCAGATGGAGTTCACTCTTGGGTTGACCGAGAACCGGATTTACCGATTGAAGCAGTCGTTCGGTGACTTCCTGGAAGCAGTGGGTGCTCCATACCTGAAGTATGTCGGGCAGGCATCTAGCGGAACACAGAGGTTCCTGGATTCACTCACTGACAATGGATGGGGGCCAGGGATTGGTCGATTAACGGGCATTGCTAGCGTGATGGCCACAATAGTTGGTCTGTCTAAGGGGTTGCCGTTTATCTTGGGGAAGATCGGGATCGAGGTCACTTCCGGAGGGATAGCGGCTGGGATAGCGACGTTTGCAAGCTGGTTGGCGGTTATCGCGGCTGTAGCCTTGGGTCTGGAGGATATATGGGCGGCGGCTGAAGGACGCCCATCGTTCCTGAAATATCACTGGGATAACACGGTAAGCCTCCTTCGCCAGCTTCCTGGGGCGGTAAATCGATACGTGGTCGCGCCGTTCATGGAAGTGTTTGGAGTGATGATCCCTAACCTGTTGACGTCCTTAGGGCATCGGTTTGTAGAGTTCTTCACGGTCACGATTTACAACGGGATCGCCGATCTGTGGAACGGCATCTTGAAGATTCCTGGAGTCGGCTGGTTGTTGGGGAAGATCGGGGCAAAGCCGATGGAGCGTCACGAGTATACGCCGTT
>JALTFO010000250.1 GCA_027007005.1 Candidatus Bipolaricaulota bacterium
GCTCGATCACTATACATTACACCATCAGTTCGACGGCTTATACCGCTACAGACGATGGGGCCGGGAATATATCCGGGCCTAGCGTGTCGGGGACGATCAATTACACGACCGGAGCCTGGACTTTGACCTTCACCACTGCTCCGGATGACGCCACAAACATCACTGCGGATTACAGTTATGTTCTCGCGATAGATCTCGCCGTTCGCGTCCTGGTCAGAATTTAGCGGGGTGATCATTTGTGGGAATTGTAGTTCCTCCTAAGACAACCCCGATCGCCCACCCACGCCGACAGCCGATCGTGTTGCCGCCGCAGCTTGATCCTAGTTGCGTGCTCTGCCTGTTGCCGATGCGCGGCCAGCGTTGGCACGACTACAGCGGGAAGGGCAACCATGGCACGATCTACGGTGCAAGCTGGACAAGCAAGGGCAGGCTCGGACCGGCCCTGAGCTTCGATGGGGTGGATGATTATGTAAAGGTGCCGGATTCGGCGAGTTTGGACTCTATCGATAAAGACAAAACTTACACTTTTGAGGCTTGGGTTAATTCAAAAGGGATTAATACAGAGAGTGCGGCTATATTTGCGAAGGCAGGTGACGGGGGTTGTAGTGATAGAAATGGAATGTCGCACAAGGGCACTACTCTTGCTTTTGGGTATTATGATGGTGCAGCCTGGCATGGTGTTTCTGGAATAATGTCTCAAAACGAGTGGCATCACGTTGTTGGGGTAAATAATGCGGGAAATTTATATCTTTATATTGACGGAGTGTCTCAAACAGGGACAGGGGTTCCTTATGTAGCTTGTCCTGATTCACTTCTTCTTGGATACACAGATTATGGGAGCAATGCTCATTATGGCGGCCTCATCGACGAAGTCCGCATCTACAACCGCGCCCTGCCAGCCGACGAAATCAAGGCGCTCTACGAGCTTGGAGCGGAGGTGAGGGAGTAATGGCTAAGTATTCCCTCGATCTCTATGTGATCTCGAACGATCAAACCACGCTGGATGATGTCCTCGCCGCACTTCCCGGCCCCGATGACCCCACTGTTTGGCCCGATGAATACGCCGCTCCCGTGCAGGGAGTCAACGAATCCGGCGATAAGACACTCTCAGGCGTGATTCGGTTCAATGCCGACACAGACCGGGCCGCGGTGGAGGATGCGGTCAAGAACGTTGCCGGGGTCTTTTCGGATTGTGAGCCCGGATCCTATCTCAGACTTCATATCTGCCATCACGATGAGATTCCGCCCAAACCGTGTGAAGTTACGACGCTGTACGAGGTGAAGGCGATATGAGACATGTAATCCTGTACAAGAGGCGACATGAGAAGGGCATTCTGCGCATCGAAGAGGACGACAACGGCAAAAAGAGGATCCTAAAGCATGGGATAGATTTTGATGGGAAGAAATCGATGAAAGAAATCGAGCGCAGAATGAAACAGAAAAAGATGAGACCTCCAACGAGGTGACCAAAATGACGAAACGAAAGTGGTTTCAGCTTATCCCGAAGGTGAAGCCGACCGGATGGAGAAAGACGGATCCGCCGTCGGTGCGCCGGAGAAAGATGTTACGAGCAAAGGGCGGGAATCCGCTCCGGGCCGCACGCGCTCTACAGGCTCTCGCCAACGTCACCCTTGATCGAACGACGCGGGAGCGGGCACGGGTGGATGCTAAATACTTCTATGCGATGAATAA
>JALTFO010000251.1 GCA_027007005.1 Candidatus Bipolaricaulota bacterium
CTGCACCGAGCCCGTCCGAGGTCTCCTCAAAGCGGGGCCTCGCAACAAGAAAATCTGGCCCTCCGCTCTCTGTCGACCACCTCGTCGCCCGTTCTACCCATGCTTCCAACTGCTGCGAGCTAATAGATGAGGTGGCCGTGAAGTCCAGATCCTCAGAGAAACGGTGCTCGGGAAAATACGCTTTGCGAAGACATGTCCCACCCTTGAAACGAAGATGATCCCCCAGATTGTTGGAGGTGTAGAAGGCAGCTAAGAACCACCCCAAAGCATAGTCCAGATTCAAGATCATCGGATCGATCCCCTGAGTTGCGGCATATCGCCGCAGTTCTGCTTCACGAATCATCGGGCCTCCTTGCTTCAGGAAGATTGACGTTAATCCGTAGTTGCCATTTGGTGACTATCTTCCCTTTTCTTTGCGCCCCCGGCTCGAGTAGCGCGATGCCCGCGGAGAGATGAGATTGCCATCTAGCAAGGCGCTCTTCCAATTCGGGCAGAGGAGGGTTCATCTTCTCTATAAGATATCCGAGACGCTTGATAGCCGTCCTCACGCGGAACCGCTCCAAGTAAGCGTCCAGTCTATTCCAATCAAGTCCATCCCATGATCCGCGCAATGCTTCAACGAGCTGGATAATCCCACCACTTAAATCTGGGCGATCTGCTGCATCGATGATGGTTTTCTCTTGGTCTGTAACCAGGATTTTACGACCGTCGATGTTGATGTTCGCAATGCCGAAGAACTTGTGTTCCTTAACAGTTATAAAGCGGAAGACGATTCCCAGGCTCTTCCTCATCCGTTGGGAAGTGCGGTCGGGTGTCTGCAAGAAAACCATGCGTGGCATCTGCTCGGTCATGTGCCAATAATGAAGTGCGGACCAGTATGCTACGGCAACACGCCGTGCGAGATACGGAGCAATAACTAGCCCCTCCTCGGACCACTCGCGTCGCAAACCCGCTTCTAACGGGATGACCATATACGTCCCTCGCGTCAAACGATCAAGCCATCCTTTGTTCAATAGCCGATGTAGCACCTTGGTTGTGTAGGTGCGGTTTTGCCAAAATGCCTGTGCTTCCGCAAACGTGAAGATCCCATTCTTTTCAGAGGCCATTCGAACGAGAAACTCTGCTTCTTTGGGTCCCAACTCTGTTACATTGTGCGCCATAAAAACCACCCTGGAAAGGTAGGTTGCTATGCACAATATAACACACACATTGAGAGACAACAAGCGCCGCATGGTCAAGACATTATAGATACAGACTAGCGAGATAATTGCAAGTTACTTGAATCACCTGCATAACAACACGAGCAGAGCATGAACCCAAGTGTGGTGAATGGCAGAAATGATAGAGACGGTCTCCGTCTATAGATACAACTCTTACGGCTCCCAATTTCGAAGTTTTTTACTTACAAATTATGCGTTCTAAACTACTCCGCCAAGGAGGCGCTTAAAGCCACCGGGAGGCTCACGAAGCTCAAGCCGAGCAAGAAGTAGTAGTAATACTCCAGAAATTAGTCAGCTACGGAAGAAGGAGCCATGAAGGATGGGAGTGAGGAGGACAATTGTACTGAAGCGGATGCATATCGGATTCAAGGCCTATCTTTGCTCCTTTCGATCCCATTGCATCACCTGACCAGACCTGGCCCGGTACTGCCGCGGAAGGCGCCGCATGCATTTGACGCACGCTGTCACTGGACATATACTGAATTTACGATGAAAAGGGCGTTTCTTTGGATCATTGTGGCAGCGGTGGCGGGCATCCTGCTTGCTAATATCCCCTTGTTTGCGACGACGCATTCATTCAGGAATGATACGGGCAAGGTTGCAACTGGGATAAAGGTTGAGTTCTCGCGTCGAGCGACCGTGACCCGGCACAGCGCTTCATTTGCACTGCAGGACCCGGATGGTTGGGGGACTAAATTCACGTTCACCGGTGGTAAGGTGCAACCTGGCGGAAAGTTCACCGTATCCTGGGGGCCAAGCGCGGCTACAGTGGTGAGCTGGGAGTGGATCGCGGCCTCTGTCTCCGCGGCATCGGTCGAGCGCCACACAGTGGAGAAGAGTTTTGCCATAAATTTGAAGAGTGATGATGGTCATGCACTTGCAGTGCAAGTGACACGTAAATTGTCCGAGCGGATGATCCCGTTCATGGTTGAGTACGCGGTGGAAGGGGAAGAAGAGCTAGCGTTCACCTGGGACATGAATCATCTTGTTGACTCGGATGGGGACGGGCAGTTTCGTAACGACGCCGATGCTGTGGGCAAAACAGCGCGGATGATCTACCCCAGCAATCGGACCCCGTACATCGTAACCCTGTGGGCGAAGGATGGAGCAGGGAAGGTCTACCGCGGGGAGGATGAGATCAGCTTCAATGTTCAGAACGGGGACAAGGTATTGCTTGATGCCAATGGATTTACGGAAAATGCAGTTTCAGTTGAATGGAGCGTTTTCAATGGTGATGCGAAGGATACTAACATTAGAATTGAGGCCCCAGCTCAAGCGAGAACAGCCCTAACCTCGACCTACCCAGATGTGACCAAGGTGTCATTAGAAACCTCAGACCCTTCAGGCAACACCAAGGAATTTGACACAACCCTTTATGTGTTCAACAAAAACCCGGAAAGGTTTAAGTACCGAGGGCTTAATTTGGACATTACGTGGATTAAGGATATAAGGTATGTTGCAAGGAATCTTGATTTTATAAAAGCGATGGGAGTGAACTATATTAGGTTCGTAATAGAAGAGCGGTATTATATCAATAATAATGGTGTTTATGTGATCCATAAACTTAAAAGGGATGCATTAAATATAGATAGCGATGAATCTGCTCTAGGACAAGTCATCTCAATGGCCCACCAAAGAGGCTTGGGGGTTGAATTGGGATTAGAGAGCAACCCTGATCCTGGCGTTGCAGACAATAGCAATCATGTACCCATGTCAGAGAAGTTCTTCGAAGGCCCGCAGGGTTATTTTGCTTTCTTGCAACACTACATAGGCGTGGCAAATCAGAACGATGTTGAGGCTCTGGTTGGGAAGACTGAGATGTCCAGTACAGATTTCCCTAATGCACGGCCATGGATGGATAAACTGATTGAGATGATGAAAACTGAACTCGTTGACACACGCTATACTGTGGAAAACTTTTTTGGTCAATGGGACCCAATGAAACCTTGGGACCCAAATTATGGGGTTGACCTAAGCAAGCTTGATGAAATAGAATGGAGTGCCTGGCACCCCAAGGTTGGACCGTATGCGGGCGCTTCCATCCGGGCGATAAGAGATCCATTCGAAAAATACGTCTTGCCGGCTTTCGTTAACACACACAACGCGTTCCCTGATTTAAAACAAGTAATTGGAGAGTTCGGGTTCTATAGTGCCAAGGGTGGTGAAATTTCAATGCCTCCTAATTTTGATCCAAGCATATTGGATTACAATGCCCAGAAGAAAGGCTATGCTGCTGTATTGAGGGCTCTTTTTGATTTTATCAGTTCAGGGAATGACTATCTAGCGGGATTGTTTCCGAGTTCGTATTATATTATGAGGGCATTTGATCTGAATACTTATGCTTTAACTTACGCTGGTCTTTTTGGCAAGCCAGCTCTTGAGGAGATCTACGCTTTCTATTCATCTAAGCCGCAGGAATTGCCAGATGTCGGAAGATACTGTATAAAGGGGGGAGTAAGCTTTTATATAGACCCCTTTCAGGATGTCAAGACTATAAAACCAAGTGGTGAGGCCATCCAGGACTTCGAGCACTACAATTCGTACGTTTCTATGTTTGGAATAAAATCGGATGAAATTATAAGTGTTATTGATGCGAGTCTTAGCAAAGAAGAAGCTTATCATGGGCAACAGTCTTTTAAAATTCATTATGAAACTCCCATTGGGGATGTTCCTAAAAAGGCCCCATATGCTCTCGGAGGAGAGTCCATAATAGTACTTAATCTACCTCTCCAATCATGGGATAACATTGATTCTGTTTCTCTTGCAATAAAAAGGGAGAATCCAAACCTGGGCATTATCCTGTTTTTATTCCCTAAAGGGAGTGGATTCACCTTCCCATATGTTGAAAGATTGCCTCTGAATAAAGTGGGCAAGTGGGAGAATATTGGAGTCCTACTTGATAATTTCAGTAGAATTCATGATTCAAATGGTATAACAACAGCTGTTCGAAATAATCTTTTTTCTAAGATTGGCATTGGTCTATACAGCATAAACGGAGCGCCAGTAGATACCGACGTCTACATAGACGATATCTGCGTCGGCAGAGAGGCTAGCAACTAAGTAACGGACTCACATAACCGTACGCCGCGGAACTCAGCGGTTCAGATCATCCGGAGTAAGACCTGCTTGCTTGGGTATTCGGGCCAACATGGGTCAAGAGAAACGGCAGATCTGGTGATGCGGTAAGAGGCCTGTGTTTCGGGTTCGGTACTACAGAAGTTCGATGCAGGAGGGCAAAGCCATGATAGATCCTGGGTTAAACGGTAAGGTAGTTCTTATCACAGGGGCAAACAACCCCTACGGCATCGGTGCGGCTACGGCCAAAGCGTTTGCCAGGCAGGGAGCGCGTGTGTTTCTGCACTTCTTCCGTTCCTCAAACGCCCTCGACAAGAAACAGGAGCATATTCCTGGAGAAGCCTTCTTCCAAGCCCAACAGAGCAAAACAGCGGATGAAGTTCTTCAGGCGATTCAGCAAAGCGGCGGGAAATCAGCCGCCTGGGAAGCCGACTTGGCTGACCCCGCGAATATCCCCGAATTGTTCAATCAGGCAGAAGCGGTCTTCGGGCCTGTGGACGTCCTTGTCAACAATGCCGCGGCCTGGGAAGGGGACACCTTCTTGCCATCGGGAGGAGAGGCAGTAATGAACCGTTTTGTTTCAACGGTTTCCGCTGCGAGCCACGACCACAACTTTGCCGTGAACAGCCGGGCGGTGGCCTTGATGATGGCCGAATATGCGCGGCGATTTGTGCGGCGCGGTGCGGAATGGGGTCGCATTGTCAATGTAAGCACGGATGGAGCATCTGCATTTCCGGGTGAACTGTCCTACGGGGCGAGCAAACACGCGATGGAGAGCTACAGTCGAGCAGCGGCCATCGAATTGGGGCGATACGGAATAACGGTGAATGTGGCTTCCCTAGGACCCGTTCAAACAGGATACATCCCGCCGGAGATGACAGAGAAGTTGAGAGCGCAGATTCCCCTTCGGCGAGTTGGAGAGCCAGAAGAAGTGGCAGATGCAATCGTCTTCTTGGCTTCAGAGCAAGCGCGGTGGATTACCGGGCAATTGCTGTATGTTGGTGGCGGGCATGGAATGCCTCTGTAGAGCGGAGCGCAGGCTGACTGAGCGCTCAGCGAACGGACACGTGCTCGCCTTCGTCAGGTCACACCTGTTTGATATCTCACCACGAAGAGCACGAAGGACACGAGGTGATCGTGCGGCGTTAAGCCTAGCATAAAGGTAGCATGCTTTAATCATCCAGAAATTGGAGGGCTACGAAAGAATGATCCATGGACCTGGGGGATGAGGGGAGCGAGTATGCTGAAGCTGGTATATATTGGATTTCAAGATCTACCCTCACTCCTTCCGACCGCATTACAACACGTGACTGGACATGGCTGACACTTAAGTGTCGCTCTTCGTCAATCGGGCAAATGGATGCTGCCGATCACCTGTGCATACGTCCTGAACGCGAACCGGTCGGTCATCCCAGCGATGTAGTCTCGCACGATCGGGCGCAGGATCTTCTCTTGGTCCCTGCCTTGGCTGGCCATCAGATCGGCGTGTTTTCCTGCGGTGACATCCGTTGGCAAGAGTCGCCAGTCGTCCATGAAGGCATGATACAGCTCCTCGATGATCCTGATCCCTTGCTTTCGCATCCGCCGCACGCGGTAGTCATCATAGAAGTTCTCGTACAGATAGGCTGAGAGCTCCTCCTTT
>JALTFO010000252.1 GCA_027007005.1 Candidatus Bipolaricaulota bacterium
TTCCAAGGAGGCAAAGTATTCCGCAAAGGCGGACCTTACACCGATCTCTATGCCGCCAATTCCCATAAAGCAAAGCGAGATCCACGATTGAATAACTCAGGTCCACTAGTAGCCTTCAGAATACAGGGGCAATTGTGGCCGCTGGAGCCAAAGACAGCATTTTACGATTGGCTGTACATCACTGCTCTGCAGCAGCATACAGAGCTGGTAAGTGAGCTGCTGGACTACGATGGATTCACTGATATCGAGTTCAATCCTCGTAAGTCATTCAGCACACAGGCGAGATCCTGCGCCTTGTACGTTGCTCTATTGCGATCAGGTAAGCTTGAAGAAGCTCTGACAAGCAAAGAGGAGTTCTTGAGTTGTGCTCGCGTGGCGTACAACTCCCAACGTTTGAAGCTGCCACGGTTATTGTGATAAAGAAGGAAAACTGCTATGATAAGGAACATTTTTAGCATTAGTGGGCTAAGTTTTACTGACGCTTTGGCAGATATCTGGGGACAGATTCTTATTCTTGGGATCTCGCAGGTTATGAAGGGTACTTGCAATGTGGAGATCTTTGGGAATGTATGCTACCGCACTATGATAGTGTCGACATCTCAGCATGAGGAAGGTGGAAACGGGCATGTCCAAAACGCTATTCACACAAGTACAGTATGATCTAAACGGCCTGATGAACGCGGTTCAGATGGGCCAGATAGGCCTCCCTGACATCCAGCGGGAGTTCATCTGGAAGAATATAAAGGTACGCGATTTGTTCGACTCGATGTACCGTGGCTACCCGGTTGGGTATCTCCTCCTTTGGCAAAATGGCCTTGGGGGAGGGCACAGGGTTATCGGTGCCGACAGGAAACAAGTTGTGCCAGATCTGCTGGTCGTAGATGGTCAGCAGCGTCTTACATCACTCCACGCTGTTCTCAATCGTCGTGAAGTCGTACGCAATTACAAGAAGCAGTACGTCGAGATCGCGTTCAACCCACTGCTGGAGAAGTTTGAGGTCGCTGATGCTGCTATCCGCCGCGACAAGTCGTTCATCCCAAACATATCCGATTTGTGGGCTGGCGATACGGATCTGTTCGATGTCACGGACAGCTACCTTGAACAGTTGCGCACTACACGGGAGGTCAGTAGCGAGGAGGAAAAGCAGATCAAGAAGGCCATTGGACGGCTGAGTAACTTGACCAGTTTCCCGTTCACGGCACTTGTCCTCTCGGCAGACATTGATGAAGAACAGGTTGCTGAAGTCTTCGTTCGCATCAACAGCAAAGGGATAACGCTCAATCAGGCGGACTTCATTCTCACCCTCATGTCCGTCTTTTGGGACGAGGGCAGGTCTGAGCTGGAGGAATTCTGTCGGTCGGCAAGAGAACCATCGGTTGGTGTGTCCAGCCCGTTCAACCACTACATCAAGCCCAAGCCAGATCAGCTTCTGCGCGTCAACGTAGGCCTGGGGTTCAAGCGTGCAAGGTTGAAGTACGTCTACTCCATCCTTCGCGGGAAAGACCTGGAAACCGAAGAGTTCAGCGACGAACGTCGCGAAAAGCAGTTCGATGTGTTGAAGAACGCTCACGGAAGAGCGCTTGATCTGCAGCACTGGCACGACTTCTGGAAAGCCATCCGTCAGGCAGGATACCGCAATGGCAAGATGATCACGTCAGAGAACAACATTCTCTTCACGTATG
>JALTFO010000253.1 GCA_027007005.1 Candidatus Bipolaricaulota bacterium
CACTTCCCCTGCCAACGCTCGCACAGCGTGAGGGTTGTGCGCCCCATCGAGGACGACCAGCGGCTCGCGGCTCATCACCTCAAATCGGCCTGGCCAGATGGTTTGCGCAAGGCCTGAGTGTATGGCATCATCTTCTATCTCTAATCCGGCATTTCGTAGTTCTTCGATTGCCTTCAGCACGAGGCGCAGGTTGCCTTCTTGGTAAGAAGCAATGAGCGGGATCTTTACAGACCTCGGCAAATCCGGAGTAGCGATATCGTAGGTGGCACAGTCCCAGTCGTATCCCACTCTCTTTAATGTGACATCTGTTACATGTAAGAGTGCTGCACCCACGCGCTTGCATTCCTGCCATACTATGTGCTCTGCTTCGGGCGGAAGATCCCCGATCAGGAGTGGAACGCCATTCTTGGCGATCCCTGCCTTCTCCCAGGCGATTTCACCGATCGTGTCTCCAAGGAGTGCGGTGTGGTCTTTTGCTACCGTGGTCAGTATCGTCAGGATCGGCTGCACGACATTGGTAGAGTCGTATCTCCCACCGAGGCCTACCTCGACTACAGCCAGATCTACCTTGCGCGTGGCGAAGTGTGCAAAGGCGATCGCCGTTAGGACCTCGTACAGCGTGGGCGGATCCTGCGTATCAGTAAGGAGTGGGAGGATTCGATCTACTTGCTGTGAGAACTCTTTTTCGCTGATCCATTCACCATTTACGCTGATTCGATCGCGAAAGTCGATCAGGTCGGGGGAGGTGAAACGTCCCACGCGGTATCCAGCGTGCGCTAGGACGCTTGATAGCATGGCGACGACCGATCCCTTGCCATTGGTCCCGGCGACGTGGACCGCTAGAAACGCCCTTTCCGGGTGGCGGAGATGAGCGAGGAGGCGAACGACACGATCGAGGCCCGGCTTAACCTCCAGGGACGGTAGCCCCTCCAAGGCGTGACGGGCCTCGATGTAGTCCAAGCTATCCCTCCAAAGAAGTGAGGTTTGCACGCAAACGTACAGCTTTTGCCAAGAACTCCTCCTCCTTTGCCCGCTCCTTCTCCACCACTTGCGTGGGAGCATGGCTGAGGAAGGACTCGTTCGCCAGGTTCTTGCGTGTGCGCTCAAGGTCGGATTCGACCTGCGCTAGATCCCTGCCGAGCCGCTCCTTCTCCGCTGCGATGTCGATCAGATCGGCCAGAGGGACGAACAGGTCGGCTCCACCGATCACTTGCCTTGCCGATCCTGCCGGCGGTTCCACATTCGCTGCTGCGCGCCACTCATCCGCTCCGCATAGCGTACACAGTGGTTTCTGAAGTTCGTCGATAATCGATGTCAGCTTCGGATCGTCCGTGCGCACAAGGACGCTCACCACGGCATTCTGCGGAACCCAGAGCTCGGCGCGGATCATTCGTACCGCACGCACCGCATCCTGGAACAACTCCATCTGCGCTTCGGCCCCGAGATCGCGCTCTCCCGCTTCGGGGAATGCAGCTAGACTAATTGACACGGGTTCTTCGCCGAGCGTCTGCCACAGGCGCTCGCTGATGAACGGGACGAACGGATGGAGGAGCTTCACGATCTCACGTAGCGTGTGATAGAGAACGCCGCGCACTTTCTTGTCATCGCCGGCCAGTCGGTCCTTGGTCATTTCTAGGTACCAGTCGCAGAAATCGTGCCAGACAAAGGCGTACAGCGCCTCCACAGCCAGGTTGAAGTTGTAGTCCTCCAGATTCTCGCGTATGGAGGTGATCGTTGCAGAGAGGCGCGAAAGGATAAACCGATCCTCCAGTGCGGTGACATTCTGCGGGAGTCCTGGCCGCTCATCCTCCAGATTCATCAGGACAAAGCGCGACATATTCCACACCTTGTTTAGGAAATTGCGCGCTTCATCGAGGAGCGACTGCGGCAGGCGCATCGATCTTCCCTTGGAGGTCGATTGCGCCAGCGAGAAGCGCAGCGCGTCCATCCCGTAGGTCTCTTTTACCTCCATCGGGTCGATGCTATTTCCCTTGGACTTGCTCATCTTCTGCCCGTTGGCATCTACGATGAGCGGTGTGATGTACACCTCTGGGAACGGGGCCTCGCCGGTGAAGTGCAGCCCCATCATCAGCATGCGCGACACCCAGAAGAAAAGGATGTCAAACCCGGTGATCAGGACGGAGGTCGGGTAGAAGTAGTCGAGATCCGTGGTCTTCTCCGGCCAACCCATCACCGAGAACGGCCACAGGGAGGATGAGAACCAGGTGTCTAGCACGTCTTCCTCCTGGCGCAGCTCTACGGCGTGCCCGTAGTGCTCTGTTGCTCTCTCTAGAGCTTCCTGCTCGTTGTGTGCAGCAAACGGCGTCTCATCCGGCCCATACCAGACCGGGATGCGGTGGCCCCACCAAAGTTGGCGGGAGATGCACCAATCGTGGATGTTCTCCATCCAATCGAAGTACAGTTTCTTCCAGCGGTCAGGGATGAAGCTCACCCGCCCGTCGCGTACCGCGGCGATCGCCTCTTCGGCAAGCGGTTTCATGTGCACGAACCACTGCGTGGAGACGATCGGTTCCACTGCGGTTCCACAGCGCTGACAGTGGCCGACGGCGTGCGAGTAGGGGACGATCTTCTCCAGTGCCCCTTCCTCCTTGAGCGCAACGATCACCGCCTCCTGTGCCTCCTCGCGCGTCATTCCAGCGAAGCGCTCGCCGTTCTCGTTGATCTTCCCTTCTTTCGTGAAGATGTTGATCGAGGCAAGGTGGTTGCGCTTGCCGATGGTAAAGTCTATCGGGTCGTGCGCCGGGGTGATCTTGAGAACGCCGGTGCCGAACTCGGGATCGACCTCTTCTGCCGCCACGATCGGGAGCTCACGTCCGAGGAGCGGAAGGATCGCGGTCTTGCCGATCAGGTGGTTGTGCCGCTCATCGTTCGGGTTGACCGCCACACCGCTATCCCCGAGCATCGTCTCAGGCCGGGTGGTGGCGATGGTGACCTGCCCGCCCTCTTTGATCTTGTAGGTGACGTAGTACAGGTTCCCTGCTACGTCCTTATGCTCGACTTCGATGTCGGACAGAGCGGTCTCGCAGCGAGGGCACCAGTTGATCATGTAGTTTCCGCGGTAGATCAACCCCTCGTCGTACAGCTTGACGAACGCCTCGTGCACAGCGCGGGAGAGCCCCTCATCGAGGGTGAACCGCTGGCGCGACCAGTCGCACGAACAGCCGAGGGTTTTCAACTGTTCGATGATCTCCGAGCCGTACTTCTCCTTCCACTCCCACACGCGGGCAACGAACGCTTCGCGCCCGATGTCGTGGCGCGATTTTCCCTCTTGAGCAAGCACCTTCTCCACCACGTTCTGGGTGGCTATACCCGCGTGGTCGGTCCCGGGGAACCAACACGCGTTGTACCCGTCCATCCGCTTGTAACGGATGATGATGTCTTGTAGCGTGTTGTTTAGCGCGTGCCCCATGTGCAGCCGCCCCGTCACGTTGGGCGGCGGGATAACGATGGAGAAGGGCCCCTTGCTTGGTGCATCTATGTCGGCACGGAAGAAGTCGCCCTTATCCCAGAAGCGATATATCTCCTCCTCCACTTCCGATGGTTGATAACGCTTGGAAAGCTCCATGATTCTCCTTGTTGGATTAGCGCGGATTCGTGTCTACTAGCACCAGTCCTCGATTGAGAGCTGGTAGTCGTGCAGCTCATCCGGAGAGAAGAACAGAGCAATCTCCCGCTCGGCAGAAGCGGCGGAATCAGAGCCGTGCACAATGTTCTTGGTCAGATTAAGCCCGAAATCTCCCCGGATTGTTCCCGGCATTGCCATCTGTGGGTTGGTGACTCCCATCAAGACGCGCACAACCTCTACTGCATTCTCGCCTTCAATCACCATAGCTACAATCGGCGCAGAGGTGATAAACGATAGCAGTTCGGAGAAGAACGGCTTCTCTACATGCTCGTGGTAGTGCGTGCTGGCAAGGGCTTCGTCGACCTGCATCATCTTGAGACCAGCGACCTTAAATCCCTTGTCTTCGAAACGGGAGATGATCCGTCCCACTAATCCTCTCTGTACAGCATCGGGCTTACATAAAACCAGTGTACGTTGCACACTCATCGGTGAAACCTCCTACGGACTTCTGATATACCGCCGCCCTTCGATCTGCTCAATTAGACCCTGCATCTGCAGCATGAGGAGAATCTGCGCGGCACGCGTGGGGGATATCCCCACCCGAGAAATGATATCGTCAATGTGAAGAGGGTCAAGGCCGACGAGATCGTAGACACGCCGTTCCTCTGGCGATAGGGTTATTTGGCGCTCCTGTTTGGACTGCGCTGAGTGCTTGGTGATGGCTGCCAGGTCGGGAAACTCGCTTACAACGTCGTCTACGCACGTAACGAGCTTTGCTCCATCCTTTATGAGCGCGTTCGTGCCAGCGCTTGCTGTGCTAGTAACGTTCCCTGGAATGGCGAAGACCTCGCGGCCTTGTTCCATGGCGAGACGAGCGGTGATCAGTGCCCCGCTGCGCTGCGGCGCCTCGACGACAATGATCCCGCGCGATATCCCGGAGATGATGCGATTCCTCTGGGGAAAGGTCCATTTGGATGGCGGTGTGGTGAGGGGATACTCGCTCATCAGGCTTCCTCCCTTTTCGCAGATCTCGCTAGCGAGGCGCGCATTGCTCGCTGGGTAGATGTGCGCTAGTCCCGACCCGAGGACGGCGATCGTACGGCCGTTTTCCAGCGTGCCCTTATGCGCAGCGGTGTCGATCCCAATTGCCAGACCGCTAACGACGGTGAGACCGAGACGAGCTAGATCCTGCGCCAGCTTGCTTGCCATCGTTCGTCCGTAGCGGCTAGATCTGCGCGTTCCCACGATCGCCAGCGTTCGTGTGGTGTCGACATGCGCCTCGCCTCGCACGTAGAGGACGGCCGCTGGGTTTTCGGTCTGGCGTAACAGTGGCGGATAGTCCTTGTCGAGAACTGTAAGGATGCTTACCTTTAGCATCCGCGCGCGCTCAAGTTCGTCATCGAGTGCACGCTCACTGCGCCCGGAGACGATCTGCGCGGCGGTTTCATCGCTAAATCCAGGAAGGGCAGCAAGCGATGCGTGTGTCGCATGCCACATTTGTGCTGGCGAGGAGAAGTGGTCAAGGAGAACGGTCATTCTCCTTGGCGTCATTACCCTTACAAGGTTCAACCCGATTATGTACTCGCGTTTCGATCGATTCATAGACACTTAGGATAGGCCAACAGGGTTCATCTGACAAGGCCTGCTTTTGTCACTAGTTCTCACAACCGTCGTTGTGCACAACCCTTATTGTGCACAACTTCCAATTACACTAACATCTACCGCCGGTGATATTTATGCCCCTTGTTCTATTTCTGTTTGCCTGTGTAGAAATTGCAGTTCTCGTCAAACTTGGTCAGGTAATCGGCGGCGGAGCGGTCATCGGCGAGGTGTTGCTGAGCGCTGTTCTCGGGATGATCACTCTGCAAGTAAAGGGGAGGTCAATCCTGAAGAACGTAGCGATAAGCGTTTTCATCGGACGCCTTACCTTGCGCTCATTGATGCGCCGCGAGCTTCTACCATTGATTGCAGGGATACTGCTCATCGTTCCTGGGGTGCTGAGTGATCTCTTTGCCCTGTATCTCCTTGCTCGTTACGCTTTGCTGCGGCCTCCTTCAACCGGAGGAAGGGCGGATGATACGTCCAGCAGTGATGAAACGATCGATGTAGAATACAAGGTCCACGAAGACGAGCCACGCACGTAGAACGCAAGCATGAATAAATAGACAACGATTCCCCCGATCCAGACTCCAGTCCACCCAGGCACAGAAAGCAAGCTGCCAGGAACGCTTGATATCCCACTTACGCACACGATGAGAGAATGTAACACGAGCTGGAGAGCTTTGGCTGCCCAGGTTGCGAGCGGAGTCCACGAGACGAAGAGGAGGACCCCTCCGCCCCACAATGCCAGAGTGGCTAACGGAATGGCGATGAGGCTTGCGATGGGTGAAAACGGGTAAAACGCGTGGAAGTGATAGGCAAGGAAGGGAGCAGTCCCCGCTTGAGCTGCTGCCGAGACAGCCATAAGCAGCAGCGAATAGGAGACGATCTTTGTTGGGAAGGGCGTTTGTTTGGCGAAATTCGTTATCCTCTGTTGAACACGAAACATCGGATCGAACAGGAATAGAATCGCTCCCGTTGCGGCAAAACTGAGTTGGAAGCCGACATCCCACAGTGCGCTCGGACGGATGGCGAGAAGGACCAACGCCGCCGCTGCGAGCCCGGCGTACGAGCTTACCCAGCGCCTGAGAATCAACCCGCAATCGGCAAGGACGCTTCCCATGGCGAGAAAAGCAAACAATAATGCGGCACGCACTAGGCTCACGCGCGGTCCGACGATCCACAAAATGAACAGAACGGTAATCCCCACCAGTGGATACGTGATTCGTGGACGCAAGCCGAAGGCCCGCAATAGGAACCACAGCGCGGCAAGGAAGATCCCCAGGTGCAGTCCGGATACGGCAAGCAGGTGCATCAGCCCGGCGCGGCGGAACGCGTCCTCGACCTGTGCGGACATCATCCCTTTTTCGCCGAACAACAGCCCGTGGGCCAGCCCAGCTTCCTCGCGCGGCAGGAGAGCATCAATACGTGACAAGAGGCGATGGCGAATCTCGTCGCCAAGGCGCATAATGCGGCTTCCAGTTATGCCTAACTTGTGCGCATCCCGCGTTGAATTGACGATCATTGTGGCAAAGATCCCCTGCCTAGCCAAGTACCCGCGGTAATCGAAATCATCGAAGTTCACCGGCGCCTTTCCCGAGCCAGTGACGTCCACACGATCTCCGTACAAGAGCAACGGAGATTGGTTACCCTTCCAGAAGAGAGTGACGAAGACCTTTGCACCGATATGATCCGGTGCGAGGACGAACGTGGTGTGATCTGTTCTATTCTCAGGATAGGAGACGATCGTTCCCGTAATCTCACGCAGGTTATCCGCCTGTCTGTAGAGTGATGATGGAATCACAGGAATGGACTGATAACGAAGTGCGCCCAGGAGCGCAACGCTGATCAGAAGAGCTGAAAGCAGAGGTCTTCTCCAGCGGCTCAGTATGATAGCTGCTATCATCACAGCAGCGGACGCAAACCACAGCAGGAGACGGTGTTGCGGCAAGATAGCCCCGACACCGACCCCAGCAGCAAATGAAAGACCGATACCGATCACTGAATACCTCATTGGCTAACAGATGATAACCACGGAAACATCCCGATTGCCAGTCTCACTTCTAGGGGCTATAATAATGGCAGGTCTTTGACATGGGGGTGTATGGATTCGACGGAGTTACCAAAGCAAGGCTGCAAGCGGAGCGTTTGCTATCTCCTAAAACTGGCGAAACAAACAACAATTGCGAACACAACAACTGCGAATTACGCATTCGCTGCTCCTTCTCTAAACTAGAGAAGGCCGTCTGATGGAGCTTCCCGCGGGCTTCACTCGGGCGTCAACTTAGCGGGTATATCGTGCTTTGCGCTTCCCATTGCGCGACGAACCACAGGAAGCTCGGGAAAGGGCGATTCTGGCCGTGGAAGGGCGCTTTCCGAGACTAAATCACGGTTCTAAGCTTGTAGATGCTGACCAGCGGTACCTTCGGACGCGGGTTCGACTCCCGCCACCTCCACCAGTTTCTATTGTCTTCACATCCGCCCTCGCCTTTGATAAAGCCTTCCTTGCAATGCCCAATAGGCTGACTCTATGCCTATATTGGCACGTGCACTTGATACTTGCCCAACTTGGATCTAAAATAAGCATGCTGTTGGTGGTCTTGCAGTAGTTTAGCTTGGGATGTAGATTCTCTATTACCTGCCTAGAACACTCTGCCAAGATTAGATACACAACACCAGGGAGGTAGATTTCGATGGCAGATCGTGAGACTGGAACCGTAAAGTGGTTCAACGAGAGCAAAGGATTTGGCTTCATCGAGCGCGAGCAAGGTGAAGACGTCTTCGTGCATTTCAGGTCAATTCGCGGCGAGGGATTCAAGACGCTATCTGAGGGACAGAAGGTGGAGTTCACCGTTACTCAGGGCGAAAAGGGCCCACAAGCCGATGATGTAGTCGCGCTATAGCGTTTCTATGACATAGAACAAACAGGCGGGCAATGCGCTTCATGCGTGTTGCCCGTTTTTCTTTGTCGATTTCCGTTTTACTCAGCACGGATTCTCTTAACGCCCGCTTCAACGAAGAAAACCGACGATCGCTCGTCGGCTTTCCCTTTGCAGAGTACGACGGAGACGCAGGAGGGCATCGCATCTCCGCCGCAGGTTCAAGGAGGCAAAGGCCTTAGAAAATCCCCTCTTGCTAAGGGCGATCCCCCCTCTTTCCCACCACCCGCACTTCACCACCATCTTTGTGCGAATGTGATCTTCATTACCTATATCTATTAACCCCTTCAGTGGGGTACTCAGCAATGCCCCGTGCGACCATGTAATGGGACATCGCTCACCTACCAAGCAGATCTATGTCCGTAAAATCCATTCACTTCCTTAATTGGAGGCCAGGCCTTTACCAGCTAATTTGCCTGTTACAAAGGCCCACAAAAAGTTTGTCCCTCCGATTGGACCGAAGGCATCGAGGATCTCCCCACAGAAGTAGATCTGCGGCACAATCCTGCTGCGCATGGTGCGTGGCTCAACCTCAGAAAGCGCCACCCCCCCTCCGGTCACCTCGGCCTCATTCCACCCGCCAGCACGCCGCCACGGCAGCGCGTAGTGCGTTAGGGCGGCGATCAATCTCGTGCGATCATTCCTATTTAGCGTAGCCGTCCGCGCTTCTGATAGCGACAGTTCGTCGAGTAGGAGGTCGACCAAACGATCGGGGAGGACCTCCTTCAGCACTCCACGCACGGTTTTCCCGCCAGGTGCAAGGAGCTCCTCCCACTCCTGTTGGGTCTTGTCGCTCCACGCCACTTCGATCGTCGGAGGCTCATCTGCATCGGCAGCCCGGGCTGCGACATGGGCGATGTTGAGGACCGCCGGACCACTGTAGCCGTGATGGGTGAACAGGAAATCACCGTGAACACGCAGGCGCGATTTTCCACCCCCTACAGACAGAGTGACAGGGATCGAGAGGCCGGATAGGCTATGGTGAGCAGGTGACCCGCCGCGCAACGAGACGAGCGCGGGATATGGATCGATAACGGTGTGCCCAAGGCGACGAGCGATTTCAAACCCGGTTCCATCGCTTCCGGTCTTGGGGTAGGACATCCCTCCCGTGGCGAGGATCACTTGCTCGGCGACGATCGAATCCCCATTTTCGAGGACAACACTCCTGCGCTGCGAAGGTTCAATATCGACAACTGTGCTTCCCGTGCGCACCTCGATGCCCCTTTGGCGAACCACTGCCAACATGTGATTTCTAACTTCCTCCCCTCCACCAAACAAGGGGAAAACCTTTCCCGTCTTACGTTTGTCGATAAGCTTCAATCCAAACGGACCGGAGAGGAAGGCACGGACCTCGGCAAGAGGCCATGAAAGGAGGATTTTCTTTACGATGTTCACGGATGAATCACTGACATACGCACCAGGCTCCACCGGTTGCAGTGGCAGGATGTTGCATCTTCCTCCGCCGGACAGCGGTATCTTCTGCCCGGGCGGACGCATGCGATCGATGAGAAGAACACGTCTACCAGCACGGGCAGCATGATAAGCGGCGATCATCCCCGCCGGTCCGCCCCCGACCACCGCAACATCGTAACCCTTAGTCTTTACCATGCACTAAGCTTACCCAAGCCAGATCTCTCACGCGAATTACTCGCCGTTCTTCGGTTTGGGAAAGAGCTGGTCCAAGATCCCTTTCATCAGATCTGTCGCGTTCGGAGCCGGTTGCCCACCATCATTTTCCAGGAGTTGTTGCACGTAATTCTGCGCTTGTTTCTGCAATTGCTCGTATTCAGGAGGGAGTACAACATTGCTCTGCGGCTCAAGGATATCGATCTTTGATCCGAGCTGGTCAATCGCTGCTTGCATCTGGCGTCGCCCTTCGAGCAGCAGCCCTTCGCGCGCAATCTTCAGGAGTGGCTCCTCCCAGTGTACCTGCGGGGTAGCCGCGCTCCCGTCGATCCCAGCGCCGATTACGATTGGCAGATCCTGTGCGTAGCGGTTTATACCCTCAATTGTGCTCTGTGTAAGTTGAGCCGACATCCCGAACAGCTCTTTCCCTGGCTCCTGCGCGATCACCAAGCCGCTGAGGGCAAGAGAGACCTCTCCCGCTGCCTGGTCACCGGTGATCGTCACGGATGCGCTAAGTGTCGCCCGACCGGAGATGATCCGTACCGGAAGACTAGTATCGTAGAGCCACGACACTTGCGTTAGGTCAATGTCTCGTACTTCAAGCTTGTAGGTGTGAAGCGGCAGCGCACCACGATCGTCAAGGTTTGCAATGAGGGTGAACGTTGCCTGTGAACTATCAGCAGATTGACCATCGCTTTGCACATACTTTCCCACTCGTCCGTCAAGCTTGATCACAATAGGTCGACGAGCAAGTTTGACTGGAAGAGCGAGGTTCTCGATCTGTATATCAGTAAGTGTCAGCGGAGGGAATGCCTCATTGGGACTGCGTTCATCGGCAAGGCTCAGGTGGACGCGTGCGATATCGAGTTGTTCCACGGCAAATGAGGGGGCAAACCCGGGAAACGATCGCCCTCCGGCGTAGCGGGAGAGATCGGCTCTTGGCTTGCGCGGACGGGGCTGGCCCAGGTAGTTGATGAAGCGCTTGAGCAGGCTCCACCAATCGACGTCACCGGCGTGCTTCCTCGCCCACTCAACGTATCCTTCGGCGTTCCACCCCGAAGTGAAGTCATCGACATTCAGTGTACCATCCGCCTGCCGCACAACATGCAGATGCGCATCCCCAATGTCCACCTCATTGAATACAACTCGCTTTTCTAAGAGTGGAAGCATCCCGGCATCGAGAGTGAGATATGGCACCTCAAGCACGTTCTCCGTAGGCTCATTTGGATCTTGCACAGAGAGATCCCTCAGGTTAAGCCTCCCGGTGAATAAGCTGAACGAACTCTTCTTGATTGCCACCTCTCCGCCCACAATGTAAGAGGCTGCAGAGGTGGCTATCTTGCCGGAGAAGAACGGAACAAGGACCGCTGCGATCAGGTAGCAAGCGATATAGACCAATGGAAGCACGATGAGGGCCCCTCGCCTGATGTAGCGAAATATCCCTCTTGGAGTCTTGTGACTCTCGTACTTCGCCTCGCCACCTACGAACAGGCAACGCAGGAACGCGGCCCACTTCTTGCCCCGCAACTTGCTGGCTACGCTCCACGAGGCGACCCATGCGGTGAACGAGCGACGATACCTGATAATAAGGATCCGTACTCCAAAGAAGACGGGAACCGCAATCATAAACGATAGAACAAGGCCACCAAACAGCAGATAGCGACTGTACCCCATGGGTGCGGCGATCGGGAGGTGAAAAAGCACTCGCCACATGGAATCGAGCCCCCGATTGCTGTCCAACAGGAAGTGTCCGATGGTGTAGCTTCCTGGAGCAACGACGACTGAGATTAGCTTGAACAAGCCCATCGAGAGCAGGAACGCGCGAAAACTGCCGCGGACAAGAAAGGCAAGCGTGATCGGAATGATCACGTGTATCCCCATCGGAGGAAGGCCAGCAAATACTCCGAGTGCAAAGGAGAACGCGATCTGGTTAGGAGAGAGGGAGGACTTCAGGATCTTGAACACCTTCTTTACTCCGCTCCACGGAAGAATCGCCATCTACATCACCTCACGCCCATCATCTTCATCCCACAGCGAGGAGTCAAATACTAGAGGGTATCCTCTCTTGTTTGCGATACACGTGACCAATTATTTAACAGGACATTCGCAAAGTAGATATGTTGGGCGTATGGACGGTTCCCATCGGACAGGTAGCTTCGACAAGCTGCACAATCTACACTAAGCTGGATGCATGACCAGGCGAGGGAAAGTGCTCATCATAGTTATCGTCGTTGTCATCGGATCTCTCGCACTTGCTGGTGTTTTCAATCGTCATACACCTCCTGCCCCTGAGCCCGTGGTCGTGGGACCGGTCGCGCCGGTTGTTACGGTTGCCATCGACCCCGGGCACGGTGGGCGCGACCCCGGCGGGGTCGTCGGAGATGTTCTTGAGAAGAATGTCAATCTTGAGATTGCAAACCGCCTCGCGGAGCTTGTCGATGCTCAGCCAGGCATGAAGGCGGTTCTCACCCGTACAACTGATGTTAGTGTGGATAACCAGCTTCGCCTCCAGCTTGCAGAAGGCGCGGGCGCGGTCCTCTACCTATCGGTGCATGTTAATTCCTACGATGATCCGAGCGTAAACGGGGCGGAGACGCTGGTCGACGACACCCGCACGAAAGATGGGCCAAGCTGGAAGCTTGCTGAGTCGGTGCAGAATGCACTGGTCGCCGCAACAGGAGCGCGCGATCGCGGTGTGCGGCAACAGGGCCTATACTTGCAGCACACAAAGCTCCCAGCGGTATCAGCCGAGGTCGGTTTCCTCACCTCGACCGAAGAAGGGCCAAAGCTCCTCGATCCAGCCTACCAGGAGAAAATAGCCCAGGGACTCCTTCAAGGAATCATCGATTACCTCCATGCTACAGGAGAGTTGAAACAGGAGGTGTAGATCAGCTCTGGAGTGTAATGGGCACTCAGTCAGTTACTAGGAGCCTCAGTCCGTTTCCTGCGCATGTTAGTCACAAGTACTCCGGCGATGGCAAGCGTACCGCCGATCAGAGAGAGCCAAGTTGGGATCTCACCAAGCCAGATCCAGGCTATCAAGATGGCGAGGACCGGATTTAAGTACAGAAATGTAGCTACGTTAGACGCTGGTGAGCGCGACAGGGCATAAACCCAAAGGGCATAGGCAATCGCTGCGGGAAATACACCAAGATAGACGGCAGCACCGGTCGCTGCAAGCGGGGCAATCTGCACAGATGCGATGAGACGCGGAAGGAAGACGAGCATCGGTACTGTCCCCGCCCAGATCACGTACGTCGTGAACTCAAGCGGCGTATACCTTCCGATAAACAGTTTCTGCAGCACGCTGTAAAAGCTTGTCAGAACAGCAGCGAGCAAGATAAGAAGCGCTCCTGTTTCAAGATGCACACCGCCGCCCTCACCGAAGGCGATCAACGCAACGCCGGAGAAACTCAACGCCACTCCCACCCATCCGATCGGGCGAAACCTCTCTTTGAGGAAAAAGTGAGCAAGCAGGGCAGTGAAGATCGGCGTGGAACTGATGAGCATGCTCGCCGACCCCGCGGTCACCGTCATCTCACCCACGTTGAGTGACAGGTGGTAACCGGTGATTCCCAAGAGGCCCAGTAGCGCGATGAGTGGCAGGTCACGAAGCCTCGGCAAGTGCATCCTGCTAATTGCCGCGTAGATAGCGAGTACGGTGGACGCCGTCAGAAAGCGCAGCAAAGCCAGCTCACCGGGTCCGTAGGAGGCGAGCGCAGCACGGATCGCCGCGAACGCTGACGACCAGAAGAGTAAAGCCACGGTCAGCGCTATCAGCGTGCGCCTATCAGTTGAAGTATTCATGAGTAGGTGCCGCAAATGATGGAGACAGAAAACGATCGATACGGCACGTGGGCCCGGACATCGGCCATTGCTCAGAAGGAAGTCCGGTCAGTGTGCAGATCTTGGTACTTGACTTACGGCTGCTATGAGGCATCTACCGATATAAGCAAATATACGAGGAGGCTTGCTCAACCTTCAACTGGAACTTCTCATTTGCGTCAACGGTGAACATGTCATACGGAGAGTACTCTGTCCACTCATCGCTTCCCGGTAGCTTGACAATGAGCTTCCCGCTCGTGACCGTCATAATCTCCACGGTTGATGTCTCAAACTCATATTCGCCTGCTGCCATGACACCAACAGTGGCTTTGCCGTTCGCATCCTCAAAGGCTATCGACTTGACCCTACCATCGAAATACTCATTTGTCTTGAACATTTGCAGTTACTCCTCGCTGATTGTTGATTACGTAGTGCTTGCCTTGCCAATGATACAGGATACCATTCCTACGAGTTCATCACCACCTGCAGGTCGGCATACTGCAGGCCTCTACTTACCGCGCCACAGAAACGAGGGTCACGCCGGCGAGGATCAGCAGCACACCGATTGCAGAGCGCAGAGAGGGGCGCTCCTTGAGGAGGATGATGCTTGCTAGGAAGCCGAACAGGACGACCAATCCTCGTACTGGAGAGAGGAGGCTTGCCGGCGCCCTGTCAAGTGCCATCAGCCATAGCAACCAGCCGAGAAAGAGGTTGGTAAATGCCGTCAGCACCGCTATTCCAAGCCCCATCCGCGACCAAGAGACAGCATGCAACCGATGTCGCATAAGGAGATACGTGCCCCAGCCCGCTGCCGAACCAACGACGACCATCAACTGGTAAGTACTTGTAGCCATCCCATGTGTGAGGCAGTACTTGGATGGTGCGATCTCGGCGATCCCCCACATCGCTCCTGCAGCCAGAGCAAGCCACGGGCCAAAGCGGCTTACAGGTTCATCTGTGCGTACGCGGCGAGATGAGAGGAAGTAAGCACCAATTATTACCAGTCCCGCCGCAAGAAAGGAAGCAAGCCGCGGTGGCTCACCGAGGAATACGACCGCCGCTACCACTCCCCAGAATGGCGCGGTGTTCGCCAGCGGGACCACCTCGTACGCAGGGCTGGTCCTAAGAGCCATCATGTATAAGAGCGTCCCGACGAACGAATCAAAAATCCCACCGAGGATCGCGACAATCAGAAGATCTGTTCCGGGAAAGGCAAAGCCTCCCGTAAGGAGACCGAACGGCACAACAAACAGCAGGGCAGAGACCGAGCGCACGAATCCGAACAAGGCAACAGACGTATCCTCAAGCCCACGCTTGGCGATGACCTGTCCTCCTCCCCAGAGGGCAGCGCCGCACACGGCAAACAGGATCGCGATATTCATAACACCTTCCTTCGGCCAAGCAGCGCCCAGCCAGCCCCACCCGAGAAGCATAACCTCAGGCAGCCACCGCGGCCAGACAAGAGACCTCCTCGCCGTTTGGGGTGGATGGGGTAGAATGGGGATGCATCTCTAAGCGAAGGAGGACAACAAAGGGGACAGTTCCCCTTTAGAAACAATGATCACCTTAAGGAAAGCCATCCCGAGCGACAAGACACGCATCACTGAGATCTCATCCCAGATCTGGGATGGCAAGGACTACATACCTGAAGTGCTGAACAATTGGCTGGACGATCCAAATGGAGAGGTAATCGTCGCCATCGCTGATGGAAAGCTGATATCCTTTGCGCGCCGCTCGTATCTTCTCTCAGGGTACGCGTGGTTTGAGGGCGCCCGCACCGATCCGGCCTACAGGAATAGCGGCGTTTTCCAGGAGATCTCGCGCTACTTCCTTGATGCTGTACGGCGCGAAGGGGCTGATGGGATAGGCCTTTCAACGCACATCGATAACGGAGCATCAATCCACATCATCGAGAAGAATGGATTCCGGAAGGTGGCATCCTACGTGTACCTTGAAGCAGAACGCAGTGCAGCGGTCCGGCGAGAGGGGCGTCCTTCGAGTCGCGTGTTCGAGGTAACAACGGAGGAGGCAATCCCATTCATCCGCAATTCCGAGTTCCTTCGCGCCGCACACGGACACTTCCCGCACGGTTGGAAGTTCTACCCGTTCGAGCGTGATCCAAAGCTGATTCTCTCCAAGATGGAGCACTTGCTCGGCATCCAGGAATCAGATCGACTGATTGGTCTGCTCTGCGTGGGAGAATCGCTTCGCCAAGAGCAAGAATTTACGATTGACTTTGTCGACGGTCGAGTCGGTACGGTTGAAGAACTGCTCCGGCACGCCATCCATCTGGCAGCGGAATATCGCGTTGTGGAGATGATGGTTCCAAAGGATGAAGCTGCACAAGCACCGGCCATACCAATTCTTGAACGCATGGGATTTGCGGCATGGAACGAGTTTATCCCAGACGTATTCCTGTACGAACGAACTCCGTAGCAGGGAGGGAGCAAAGCGACTTCCTACCTTCCAATGTCCAGAAGCAATGCGCACGCAAGGAACATCGAATATGATCTACAAATACGAGGTGGATACAGATGTGGATTAAGTACATTCCTTACGAGGAGGCTGAAGGGCGCCTGTTGCAGCTCTACGATCGCGTCAAGGGGCCAAACGGCAATATCGATAACCTCATCCTTGCGCACAGTCTGCGACCGCATACCGCAGAAGGGCACATGACTCTGTACAAGAATGTGCTCCATCATCCCCGAAACAAGATCTCAACGTGGTTTCTGGAAGCGATGGGCGTGTATGTAAGTATGCTCAACGGGTGCGATTACTGCATTGATCACCACTTCACAGGGATGAAGCGCTTGATCAAGGATGACACCCGCTCCGCAGCGATTTACGCAGCGCTCAGCTCCAGCAAATGGGAAAATGTATTCGATGACAAAGAGATTGCCGCACTTGAGCACGTGCGCAAACTGACCGAGACGCCAGCGAAGCTTACTCCTAGTGATATTCGAGCGTTGCGCGATTCCGGTTGGGATGATGGGGAGATTCTCGAGATCAACCAACTAGCATCCTATTTCAATTACGCCAATCGTACAGCGATCGGGCTCGGTGTCACGACTCAAGGCGACATCCTTGGCCTATCGCCCAACGATACGGAGAATATCGATGACTGGCATCATCGTTGAGTGGCGTATTTGTGTCGGTCACAACACGTCTCCTGCTCCAACGGCATGTTATGGTAACAAACACGAGCTACACGCTAGACAGAGAGGGGATTTTGTGGTAGAGTTGTCGTGTTGAAATGGCAAACCCGAGCGAAAACCGGGGGCGCAAAGTCACGGGTCTATAAGGAGGAATCTATGATAGCCGGACTGCCGAATAGCTTTGGAAAAGTTGCAGTGTTTGTGCTTGTTTCAACTATCCTTTTGGTATTTGCTTTGCCATGTCTAGCCCAGGATATGCAGACTCCGTCCACTACACTGAATGACGTACTTACGCTCATCATGCAGAACCAATATCTTTCTTCAGAGCAGCAGACGCTCCTCACTTCTTCGCTCACCGCCGCGGTGACGAGCGGAGCACTCACCACTGATCAGTCTCTTTCTCTTGTCAACCTCTCCGGGTTGGGAAATATCAGCGATACCACGGAGGCGCCTCTCCTTACGCAGGCTCTGTCCATCGTCCTCGATGCGCTCACAAGTGGCGACATAGATCCCGATCAGGCATCGACTTATCTGACAGATGCCGTCACTGCGGGCAATCTTTCCCCTCTCAAAGACTTAACAGGGGCCTGGACACCAACAGGGATCCATACCGCGATCTCCAGGTTTGGTTCCTCTGAGAACTACGATCAAGACGCGATCGATGAGGTACTTAGTAAGGTCGATGAGCTTGTGGCTGCGGACGTTCCGCCAGGGATTGCTCTGCGGGTAGCAAGAGCACTTCTTCGCGCTGGACTTCCTGCCGATGAGATCATTGCACAACTCGATCAGCTTGAAACGTCGATCAATGAGGATGGAACCTCGC
>JALTFO010000254.1 GCA_027007005.1 Candidatus Bipolaricaulota bacterium
TGCCGGATAAGGGCGTGGATGCGCCCTTTAAGGCTACGTTGTTTAGCATTGGTGATGAAATTCCTAGCCATTTCGCTTCACACTCTTTGCTTTGCTGATGCGTTCCCAGACTAACTGACAAACGGCGCGATAAACATCTTTGCGCTCTTCCTCGGTCAGGTCCAGGGCGTCGAAAACAATGTCGTCCAGCGCCTTGCGGTCGGGCAGGGGATGCGGCTCTTGCACGTCTATCGCTGTTTCCGAATCAGGATCAATACCACACTCAATAAATATATTATGAATGGGGCGCCCAAATAAAGGTACAGCATTGCATTCCTTTTCTAATGCCAGCACTTTAGATGAAGCATATTCATAGACTGTTATATCCAGTAGTCCTTCTCCTAAACCTGTCCGGGAGTTAAGTTCTAGCAATAATGGGTAGATCGTTGAATTCATAAAGGACAAAACTTTTGGAGCATTATAGAGCAGGTAAAGTCGTTTATCAGCTAGTACATAGCTATGGTTTCTGAGAAACCTAAAACTATCGTTGATCCCCGCCGGTAAAATACCCATCGATGGTTGCCCGCTGCCCAAATCCCACCATCTTTTCCTCCCTTTCACTGTGGAAATATTATGATAGCCTCTTATTTTCTTCCCTTTATCCTTACCCTGCTTGATTTCCACGTCAACTTGTTCTCCCCACTCAATATACTCCAACGCCTTGGTGCCTTTCAGTTCCTCCTTGCTCTTGTGGCACATAAACACGTAGTAGCGCAACTGGTTGGGGTCAATCATAATTGTGGGGCATTCGCGCGGGCTTTTAATAAGGGGCTTGAGGAACTCTTCCTCTATCTCGCCTTCCCAGCCAGCGCCATTGCGCACATGCAGTAGACCTGGACGAGAGCCGGGCCCCAGCTGCTCCAGGTAGAAAAAGTCGTTGGCTCCAGTTGTAAAACCGCGGCGCACTTCAGCAATCTCACCCAATTTCACTAGCTTACCCTTACCCTTCTCCAAGATGGTGAAGAAAATATCCGGTGCGCGTAGGTATTTGCCGCCCCACTTGTTACCGATATATTTGACGTCGTCGCTGCCCTCGTCCAGCAACTCAGCAGCCGTGATGGGAAAGACGCGGAAGACATCCGTTTTGAGCGTCTCTGTAGTATTTTCGATGGCCAGCAGGTTTTCGGTAAGCACGGCGTCCTCGAAGGGCTGCTTGAACGCTACAAAGCGCACCTTGTGATCTTTGGGTACACGTTGTGGCGCCGAAGCTACAGTGATGATCGTATTGACATCAGCACGAGCGAAGGAGCGCTTGGCATGGTTGTCTATGACCAGATGCAAAGGGGCGTTACGCAGGAAGAACTCCTGCAGCCAGGTGCCGTAGTCCACATCTAGCCACGAATTGGAGCAGATAAAGACGTGTACGCCCCGCTGGTTGAGCAGACGCAGGGAGCGGATGTAGAAGTAGGTGTACAGGTCGGAACGGCCGCTGGGTTTGCGCCCCTTCCTAAAGCGGTCAGTTTGGCCTTCAGATCTAGCAAAATAGCTAGGGAAATCGAGGCGCAACATATCCAATAGGGATTCCTTATATTCCTGTGGTGAAAGCTTGCTGTTGGGGTCGCTGATGTCTTCTTGCTGCACGTAGGGTGGATTCCCGATGATGATGTCGAAACCGCCGCGGTCAAAGAAAATTTCG
>JALTFO010000255.1 GCA_027007005.1 Candidatus Bipolaricaulota bacterium
TGGATTCTTCAGACGTTCGTCGTCCATGACAAAGCCCTTGACGATGTACTCCCGCAGATGTTGCGTGGCCCAGATTCGAAAACGAGTGGCGATCAGGCTCTTGATCCGATAGCCCAATGAACTACCTCGCCGCAAGCGGACGGGGTATCAAGAGGCATTGTGAACGGAACGCCCCAAGGGGCGGGGAATCAACCCCAGTAGGGGATTGAAATAATCATGTCCAGGTTGTAGAAATCCAACTCGCGCCTAACGTTACGCTTCCTCTCCCAGCGAACTGTTAAGAATTTCCTAACAGTTGCTTCCGGGGACAATTCGCCCTCTTCATAGATATTTCGGAGATGCATACTGATGTTTGGAACTGTCGTCTGGAACAACGCCGCCATCATCTGCTGGGTGAGCCATACTGTCTCGTCCTGGAGCCGAACTTCGAGTTTCACCTGGCCGTCATCGGTCTGATAGACCAGCAATTCACCTTTCATCTCATACTCTTCGATATCGCCGGAGGTTTTACGTTTACTCATTGGGCATCACCCACGTCGAAGAGCGTTGCCTGGGATGTTTTACCCTTGCCGAACTTCCGCCGGGGATTCGCGGGCACATTCTCAGTTTGTTCTTGTAGCTCCGGCAGAGCCTTGGAAAGATCCTCGGCTTCGAGGCTGTAGTCATCGTGTCCCCATTCGCACTTTCTCGTGACTGCTTTGGGGATCTTCTTCAGTGTGAGATTCGGAAATGCATCCGCCTTTGCGCGGAATGCGGAGCAGCAGATGAGCAATGATCTGTACTCACCCATTCATGCTTACGCATGTGGATGCAGCCTAATTGTCATCGGTAAGTCTCCTCGACAATCTTGATCTCCTTGCCTGTCAGGTCGTAAAGCTCGTGGACCATCTGGTTGAGTTTCTTATCGGGCGCACCGATCCGGCGCTGTGACCTATCTATGCTCATGGCACGATCGAGCGGCCACATGCCTGGATATGAGGCTGTCGTACCTGTATCTCTTTCCACAGGAACATCGAGAACGAATGCCTGACGCCCGTCTCTATTCACTGGCAAGGTCCTGTGGTGGCCCCACATCCCCCTAACGATAGGTCTTTCCGGTACGAAGGATGATTGCTGCAACGTTAACAGCCTTGTTCTCCCGGTCGAGGGAAAAAACGATGCGGTAACGCCCTACGCGCTTGCGCAACGTGCCCTTGAACCTCCCACTCTTGATCGGTCGCACATCACCGCTTGTGGGATCTCTACCCATCTCCTCGATCGCCTGTGCGATCTGTCTGCGGCGGTCTTTCGGCAGACGCCGGAACTGCTTGGCAGATTGATTTGAGAGTCTACAGGTCCAGCTCATGCTTCAGATCATCCCACGCAACGTACTCGCCGTTCTTGAGCTGCTCAAAGCCCTTCTCAACCAGTTCTTCCTCTTCTGCGCTCAGAGAATCATCCATATCGACGAGCCGTTTTGGCCTAATCACGATATCACTCCCCTGAATGCTTACCTCAACGAAGTCTCCTTCTCTTAGGCCTAGATCATCGAATATCGCCTTGGGAACGGTGACCTGCCGATTAGTACGGATCTTCACGATGGGCATCTTCTTCCCTCCTTAGCGGGCATATTGCGTGATTAATATACTAATATTTTAGTATTCTGTTAAGCCGTGTCAACCGCTC
>JALTFO010000256.1:0-1066 GCA_027007005.1 Candidatus Bipolaricaulota bacterium
TTCACCGCTGACGGTGTCCTGGGTGCCTTCACCCTCGGCTCGACCCTCGTCTTCAACCCGTCCGCTGCCACGTTCACCTCTTGGGACACCACAGGCAGCGTCTCCATCGCCGGTGTCTCCTTCGACGGAGAATTCTTGCTGACCAGCACTGGTTCTGGTTGGGCGTTCGGTGCCAGCGGTGGCGCGGGCGACCTGTCGATCGGAGCGACCGCTTACTTCAACAGCTATGCGGACGTTTACGGCGTTCTTCACACTCAGACGGATAGCTATTGCTTCTGCTTCTCGAGCGTCAAATTTGACGTCAGCTTCCCGTTTGCCTGCATTGACCTCGTTGATGTAAGTGTTGCCTTCTCGACGGCTGGCTTTGACGGCGTCACCTTCGCGGTCTCCGGTATCGAGCTTCCTGGCATCTCCTGGATCACTTTTGATGCCAAGTTGAAGTTCGATGACGGTCTTGGAGTTGGTAAGTCGTTAACGCTCAAACCAGTGCTCAACCTTGGCGACTCCACTTGCTTCACTCTCTATGCTGATTTTGTAGACACAGATGGTGTAAGCTGCACGTCAGTTGCAACGATCAGCGGTATTGAGATCTACGCAATCGGCCTTGACTACAGTTGGAATGGGGTCTCCTTCAGCGATATATCCATTTTCAATGTAGACAAGTACCAACTGTTGGTTGACTCATATTGGCCCAGTGCCTATTGGGAGAAGTTCTCCATCTCCAGTGAGGCCGACTCCTGCTGCGGCGGTGGCTTCAGCTTCACGCTGGACACTTACTTTGCATGTGGCAGCGATTCCCTGTTCGACTGGGGAGAGACCGATGTCTCGATCAGCTATGGCCTCGGCTCTAACTTCACCGTTAGCACCGGACTTAACGTCACCACCGGTGGGTTCACCAAGTGGACCCTCGGCTTCGACGTCACCTGGTAGTAACTTAGCTTAAAAGAGCTTTCTTCTAGTAGTGGGCCCTGAGAAATCGGGGCCCATTTTTGGGGATGTCCAGTTAGTTGTTAAACCTGACGTTCACATGGCCTCCATTGATCACGTATTTGATCCTACTGCTAAG
>JALTFO010000256.1:1076-1660 GCA_027007005.1 Candidatus Bipolaricaulota bacterium
CCCTTTGTTCATCGTGACTATCTGCTACTAACCTACCATCACTCTGAAGTCAATCGGGTAATTGAGCATGCAACAATTTCAGGCTCTTCTCATCCTTGCGTGCTGTTAGGTGATCAGCGAGCACCGACAAGTCCCCGTAATGAGACAGACGATGGAATCCTTCCTCCGCTGTCAGTAATCCTGTTGCTAGCCAGCGCATCGCTTGATCCGTCTCCGCTCGCCAGCGGTTCACCCTCCCACTCTCGTACCGGAAGTTCCGAAATGTGTTCTCAATCATGTTCGTGCTTAGGAAGCTCACGTGTAGGGTCGCTGGTGTGTCCAACAAATGTACACGGATTAATTCCAGCCCTGCTTCATGCAGGCTCTCCTGTGCACTCTTGTTCTTCCCCGCTAGAAACCTGTCCAACTCCACGATGACTTCTAGCGCTGCCTGGCCTCCTTCCACCTTCCGCAGCCAACTGAAGTACTCCGCCAGCTCCGGCCAGTCTCGTCGCGCCAGGTACTTCTTCAGATTCCTCTCCTTATGCACCAGACAGCGTTGGATGCGCGCATCGGGAAAGTGCCTCACTACCGCCTTGCGTAGT
>JALTFO010000257.1 GCA_027007005.1 Candidatus Bipolaricaulota bacterium
GTCATCGCGCTTGCCCGTAGGGGCAAGCGCGATGACAGATGAACCAACTCCGTGGCCCCGCTTGATGGCCTTGATCAACGCGCGGATGACAGTAGTCTTTCCGGTCCCCGCTTCCCCTGCGATCACGCTTAGCGGGCGCACGAACACCTGCTGACAAGCCTCGACCTGCTTCCTGACCGCAGCACGATACTCCTCCGGAGCCTTCCGCGCCAAGATACTTTGCGCGTCGTACAGGAATCCATCCCAGACGCCATCGGTAACAGGTGTCTGCAACTGGATATCCGGTCCCCCAATGAGGAACCGCAACCTTTCCTCAAGCAGGCGTTCATCCTCGAAGACCTCTCGCAGATACAGGTAGATCCGCTTGTCCTCCTCGCGGATCTCTACAGCCTCGCGGATGAGCTCCTCGTCGGCGGATAGGAAACGTTCATTGAAGGTGAAACGCTTCCACTCCGGGAGCACGGCCAGGCGACGGTTGACCGCTGTGATGATGGTATCCGCGGGTACAAAAACGTGGGCTTTCTCACGCTGGAGCGCATCCACGAGCAGAGCGCGGAATCTGCGTCCATCGTCAACATCGGCAAGGTCATTGCTGCCGAGCTCGGGCGATGGGATCATACCGCGATCGATGGTTCCCCAAGGGATGAAGTCGTCGGGATCGTCACCTTGGTACTGCTCGGAGAGGATGTATGGATTATCTGCGATTGCATTAAGCGTGGCGGTGATGCCGTTTCGCGCGCGCCCCTCGTCGAGGATCTTGAGGATCTGATCATGCCGCAGTGAAAAACGCGGAAGAACATCCCGCAGAAGCTTCTGTTCTTGCTTCGTCCTCAGCTTCCATTGCCTGCGCACGCTCTTGATTTTGGTGGCGTCGGTCTTCATCCCAGAGACATTGTCTGTCTTGCCTTCCACGAGAGCGAAGAGCGAATCGCGGGCTTCTAACTCATTCTCTTCGAGCGCCTTCGCTTTGAAAAACAGGATGGCATCCTGGAAGGAGAGCACATTTAGCACCGCTGGCATACCGGGCAGGAGACCGCGGTGTCGCCACAGCTCCGAAATCAGCTCTTCGAGCCAGTGCGCCCGGTCGGACCAGTCCTCCGTTGTGTCGCCAAGATCCTGAAGCTCGCGTACCACGCGCAGAAAGCCTTCCACCAAGCCGAGCGCGTCATCATCCTTAAAATGACGTGTCGCATACTTGCACAGGCGAGGGTTCTCGGGAAACAGTGCGATGCGTTCAAGCACATCTGGGCGATCCCGATACACATGGTACGGTAGCCTCAGCCCTTGGTCGGGATAGTGCGACGTTATTGCCCGCTGCCAAACAAAACCGCCGCCGTACTTTTCCTTTACGTCATCGGAGCAGCCCTCGTAGAACAGCTCCCCGCCGATAGCCTTCACACGGGATAAACCGACAAGCACATAGCGCTTCGACTCTTCCTCGCTAAAAGGGTTGGAGTAGTTCGCGTAGTAGAAGATGAGGCTCTTATCCGGCTGAATGGCTTTAAAGAACTCTCGCGCCTTCGCAAGGCGCCTGTCGTAGTCGAATCGGCCTCCACTCCGAACGTCGTCTCCGTACATCACCTCATAAGGCCAGACACAGACCGTAGCCGGAGGCAATGTCCAGTGCCGTGTTTGTGTACCGTCGTTGAACCACGAAGGC
>JALTFO010000258.1 GCA_027007005.1 Candidatus Bipolaricaulota bacterium
GGACGTGGCCGCGGGATGGGGCGCGGACGTGGCATGGGCCGTTTTGCGCGTGGCGCGGCAACCAATAGCGCGATAATCACGATAGACGCTGAAAAGTGCGTCGGATGCGGCCAGTGTGTGTCCGTCTGCCCGACCGGTGCCCTGTCACTTGTCGAGGGGAAGGCGAAGCTCGATCAAGCCGGGTGCAAAGGATGCCGCGTCTGCGTCTCCGCCTGTCCGACGGGAGCGATCACATGAGCGACGAACAGCGAAGGATGATCAAACTTTCTATCGCTTGTGATGGGGAGAGCATTCCCCGTAAGCACTTCGGCGATTGCCCACAGTTTCGCGTGTACGAACTTTACGAAGATGGGGAGTATCGCCTGATAAAGACCCAGGAGAACACATCCCCCAAGGAGAAGCAGCACTCTGACCCCAAGAAACTGAAGGGGGTCACGAGCCTTCTTCCCGGGTGCGAGGCGGTGGTCAGCGGTCTGCTCAGCCCGAACTTCATGCGCATGCGCGATACAAAGCCAATCCAGCCGGTGATCACGCATGACGAAACTGTCAGCAAGACATTGGTGGCACTAAGAGAGGCCTTCGATGAGCTGTTCGATCTTGTAAGCGCCCGTCGCCAGGGGGAGCGCCCTGAAGTGATATTGGAGATCGGCAAAAGTAAGAAGGGGCCACTCTAGCGTGGCCCCTTATCCTCATATAGTTGTTGGAATCAAGCAGTCTACAGGTGTTTCTGAACCTCGGCCAATAGCTTCTTCGCGTGTTCGTGTGAATAAGTATTCATGAACGGGAACTTATCTCCGACAGGATCGTCGATGACGCTCTTTAAGATCCGCGCTGCATCCTCCCACTGCTTCTTGGGCATCAGATAGAATTCAACGAAGAAAGTACGGTTCTCGAAGTACTCATCAGCCCCTGGGACCTTCTCTTCATCGGTGCAGTAATTGGGTTCATCGACCACGTGGCAGAGGAACGCGAGGGCCTTGTTCATGTCCTTTCCGATCGGCAGACCGGAGTAGTAGGCACCGTAGGAGCGATAGATCCCGCCGGAGAGGTAGCTCGTGTCGAGCTCGAGGAGGCGGTTCATGATCGCTCCCGTTCGCTTGGTCACTCCGGCAAACACTGCCTTCATGGGATGCTTCTGCGCTACGCGCAGCCAGTTGGAGTTCGTCCAATAGAGCGCTGCGACATCGGTCTCAGCGGCGACGGCGGTGTCGAAGCGCTTCTTCTCAAGTTCCGCAAACTTGGGGTTCATGCGCAAGCTCTTAAGCCCCCAATTCTTCCCCTTCAGGTAAATATCTTCATTCTTCTTTGGATCGACGAAAACGTTTCCCAGTGTATAGTACGCCTGCGACAGCTTGGTGACGATATCCTTGAGGGAAATATCAACGGGAAACGCTCCCACTTTATCTTCACTCTTCTCATCCAGGTCACCCGGAACTCCAAGGGCTGCCTTGAACGCATCGATAATGCCTAGCAGTTGCGCTTGGCCAGTATCAGAGTATTCGATCGTGAAGCTGTCGTTCTGATAGTAGGAGAGTGCCGTATCCAGATCCATTGAAACCGGTGCCACCTGCGCTGTTGCGACAACACTGGCGAGTAGCAACAGAGAAAGCCCAACAAACAGTAACTTCTTCATATTTTCCTCCTTCAAACA
>JALTFO010000259.1 GCA_027007005.1 Candidatus Bipolaricaulota bacterium
CAGTTAGTACCGATGCTCAAGAGATGTGAAGAGCAGGCAGGGAAGAGACCCGATGAGGTATTGGCGGATGCGGGGTGCTGGAGTGAGGAGAACGCGAAGCTAGAGAGTGCAGAGACGGAGCTATTCATTGCCACGACGAAGGACTGGAAGCAACGCCAGGCGATGCGGGAGGCACCGCCGCCACGGGGACGGATACCTAATGGGTTATCGGCAAGAGAGCGGATGGAGAGCGAGTCAAGTGATGGAATGAGGTTAGGGCAGTACGGGCTCAGTAAGTGATTGTGTGCGGTCAATGGTGTATACACCTGCCCAAGTAAGAGAAGAAAAACCCTTACGACTTCTTAATCGAGAAGTCACGATGAATGGAGAAGAAGGGAGGGGGAAAGACCCGCCCACGTTATACATGCAGCACCCTTTGTTGGACAGGCTCCACTGTCCTAAACAATTGCGCGCCTCATCTCTACTCGGCGCCTTTCGTGGTGAGGAAGCCCTGTGCCTCTGCAAGTGCCTTTGTATCCTTCCTGGTTAAATCCTGGATTATACTGTGCTCTTGAAGCAGCAAGCAGCTCTCCATATTGTGCAGAATCCCTTCTTCCACTAGAATCCCCCTTTGTGGAGGCGAAAACTGATGCTTGATATTCACAAACTGCGGAAGGATGGAGCGGAGATTCAACGTAGGCTACAGACGAGGGATAGTTCCCTCAATCTGAGCGAGATCCTCGATCTCGATTCGCGGCGGCTGGAGCTCATCGGAAAGGTTGAAGAGCTGAAAGCAGAGCGCAATCGCGGCTCGCAGGAAGTCGGCCGGCTGAAACGCGAGGGGAAGGACGCAACACAGCAAATCGAGGCGATGTCAGCTATAGCAGCGCGAATCGGCGAACTCGATTCGGAGCTTACAGAGATCTCGAAGAGGATTGACTACCTCCTCTCGTTACTGCCAAACATCCCGCATACATCGGTCCCAGTGGGGAAGAAGGAGGAGAAGGTCATCCTTCGCAGCCACGGCAAGGCACCTAAACAGGACTTTCCCGTGAAGAACCACCTGGCAATTGCTGAGGAGAAGGAAATTCTAGACTTTACTCGTGGGGCAATGATCGCCGGAGCGCGCTTTCCGATGTACGTGGGGATGGGGGCGATGCTTGAGATGGCGCTCATCCAGTTCATGTTCTTCTACCACTCGCGCCGCGGCTACATGCCAGTCTTCCCCCCCTTCCTTGCTAATCCGGAGAGCTTCTACGTGTCATCGCAGCTCCCCAAATTCGCCGATGAAGACTACTACTGCGAGAAGGATGATCTCTACTTGACGCCGACCGCGGAGACGTTGCTAGCAAACCTCCATCGAGACGAAATCCTCTCTTCAGAAGACCTGCCAAAGAAGTACGTCGCTTACACTCCCTGCTTCCGGCGCGAGGCCGGAAGCTATGGTGAAGAGGAACGTGGTCTTATCAGGGTACACCAGTTCAATAAGGTCGAGCTGTTCAAGTTTACCAAGCCAGACTCGTCCTACGACGAATTGGAGACGTTGATCAGCGATGCTGAAGGAGTGTTGCAGGCGCTGGGGATGCACTATCGCGTTGCCCTCCTGCCAACACAGGATCTGGCACAGCAGGCGACAAAGACAGTGGATCTCGAGGTTTATCTCCCCGGACAGAGCCGCTACTATGAGGTCTCCTCGTGCAGTAACTGTGAGGATTTCCAGGCACGGCGGGGAAACACCCGCTATCGCCCAGGCGAGGGGGAGAAGCCAGAATATGTGCACACGCTAAACGGGTCCGGTGTGGCCACTCCGCGGTTGATGGCGGCTATTCTAGAGAATAACCAGACCTCAGATGGGCGCGTGCGCGTTCCTGATGTGTTGCAGGAGATGGTTGGAACGGAGTATCTATGATTGAAGCGTCCCCCGAAGTTACAGGCGATGTTATGGTCGAGGCGCGCAACCTGGTGAAGGTCTTCCGCACCCGCAGGGGTGAGGTGCGTGCAGTCGATGGGCTGTCGTTTTCCTGCCACACGGGAGAGATTTTCGGCCTCCTCGGTCCGAACGGTGCTGGAAAGACGACGACGCTGCGGATGCTCGCAACAATTCTGACGCCAACGGAGGGAAGCGCAATCATTGCTGGGTACGACACTAAGACCGATGCAGGGAAGGTTCGCGAACATATCGGTTTCCTTGCCACGGAGACGGGCCTCTACGATCGATTCACGGCACGCGAGACGATCCGCTTCTTCGGACGAATCAACCGATTAAGCGACGATGAAATCGCGCGGAGAACAGATGAGATCTTCTCCATGCTCGAACTGACCAAGCTGGCGGATCGCAGGGTGAGCACCTTTTCTACTGGAGAAAAACAGAAGCTCTCCCTCGCCAGAAGCATCATCCACGATCCGCCCGTTCTCATCCTCGATGAACCGACGTTTGGCCTGGATGTGATGGCAGCACGTGCCGTTGTGGAATCGATCAAGCTCTTTCGTGAGCAAGGGCGAACGATACTCATCTCCACACATATCATGCGCATCGCCGAGAAGTTGTGCGATCGGATCGGGATCCTCTATGGAGGGAAATTTCGCGCCTTAGGAACGCTCGCAAAGCTGGAACAGACTTACTCTGCGGAGGACATGGAGGAAGTCTTCTTCTCCGCGGTGGAAGCTTCTCAAGAACACGAAACCCCTGCTTAATCTTACATTCCATGGAGCGTAGCTTCTTTTTTGGCGCAGGATGTGGTATCCTGTGATTATCGTATAACACAGATTGCAAGGAGGAGATAATGATGGTCAGGAAGGTCGCATTGGTTATGGCAACGATGGTGTTCGCTGTCGTATCGGTCGTCCTGGTGGGGGGGCAATCTGATGGGGGGCTTCTGTGGTGGAGAGCCCATGAACCAATCTACATCTACGGAAATGATGCGTTCACAAGCCAAAATGGTGTCGTCTCCGGGAGCGGAACGCAAGCAGATCCATATGTCATCGATGGTTGGTACATCGACGCATCACCGACCGACTATGGGATATACGTCGATCATACGAGTGCACACTTCGTCATTCGCAGCTGTGTGGTCGAGAAAGCGCGCGATGCCGGGATCTACCTGAACTCGGTGACAAACGGACGCATTGAAAAATGCCAGCTCAGCCTCGGAGAGGCGGGTGTACGTCTGCTTAATTCCAGCGGAAACGTTATTGAGGCGAGTGTGATCGCGAAGAACCACTACGGTGTGTTGATGATGCTCGGCTCCAGCGACAACACGATCCAGGGGAACAGCTTCATCGATAACGGGACAAACGGTCTCGATCGTCGACATCTAAATACCTGGACCGGTACAAGCGGGAACTACTGGAGCGATTACGCAGGATCAGATGCGAATGGTGATGGCGTCGGCGATCAGGCGTACAACGCCCTCTACGATCCGCATCCGCTCATGGCCCCACCTGTCGATTGGATGAAAGTCACTCCACTGGCAGCGGGACTCGCGGGAACCCCAGTATCTCAAGCTGGTTCGATGGTCATCACCTCGAAGATGCCGATCACGCTTACGGCGAGCGACCCGGGAAGTGGGGTGGCCAAGATTCTCTACTCCGTAAATGGAGAGGACTGGCAGGAGTATACGGGCCCGTTTACCCTGAGTGGGCCGGACGGCAAGTACAAAGTCTCCTACTACGGGGTTGACAACCTGGGAAATGCCGAGCCAGCGACAGAGCTCAGCTTCGTGCTGGACAACAACCCGCCGCAAACCAAGATTACATTTGGCGATCCGAGCTACAGCAATCAAGCCGGGCAGTGGTTGACGTCGAAGACTCCAGTCATCCTCGATCTTGTTTCCGCATCAACCTACGGTCTTACGAAGATATTCTACGCGATCGACGGCGGAGCGTGGCGCCGCTACAGCGGATCATTCCACGTTACTGGAGTTGACGGACCTCACCAGATCAGCTACTACAGCCGCAACGCATCTGGGACGACCGAGCCGGTACACGTGATTACCGTGCTTAAGGACGATACACCGCCGATGACACGTGGGAAAGAAGGAGCGGCGATTCCAACCGTTGCGCCACAGAGTAATGTAGCACCTCCTACACCTTCCTCTCCTCCTACTTCAGCAGCGCCAGAAACCACGGTGCAGACTGAAGCATCAGCCACAACACCGCAGCCGGCACAATCGGCTGCGGTGATCGTGCCGCCATCAGAAAGTACAACACCCAACACAGATACGGCTCCAACTGGTGTCCAAACTCAATCCACATCTAATTAGCCAATATGTGGAAAAACATCCGCCTCCTGTTTTCCAAAGAACTCCTAGGGGCAATACGCGATCGGCGCACGCTCATCCTAACGGTCTTCTTCCCCCTCATCTTCTACCCACTCATCGTAGGAGTGATGGGGCACTTTACCACTGCCGAGCAAGGGAAGCTCGACGCGCTTGTTCCCACGGTGATCGTCGTCGATCGCTCGGATGATCAGACGTTCCACGATCGCGTGCGCCAAGCAGGTTCCTTCTACCCGCTCTTCGTTCCTGACGTTAAGAGTGGGCTGCAGGATCTGCATGACAAAAGGGGGCAGGTAATGATGGCAGTCGTAAAGGGGAGCGGTGGCCCCGGGATCGGGCTTGACATCACCCTCTATTATGATCAGACCGACCAGGTAGGCGTGGTTGCTGCTGCACGGGTGCGTGATTTCCTGCAGGTGTACCTAAAGGACGTACTGAAAGAGAAACTCGACGCCCTAGGGATGGACTACAATTCCCTCTCGCCACCGATCAACCTGAAGGTGCAGAACGTCGCCACCAGCGAATCGATGGGAAGGATGATCTTGAGCCGACTCCTTCCATATTTCATGGTGCTCGCGATCCTCACCGGCGCGATGGGGCTGGGGGGAGAGATCACAGCAGGAGAAAAGGAACGTGGAACAATTGCCACCCTGCTTGTTAGCCAGTTATCACGCACCGAGATCGTACTCGGCAAGTTCCTAACCATCCTCACAGTCTCCCTCGTCTCATCCATTCTTTCGGCGATTGGGCTACTTGTCGGCGTCCACTACTTCGGGGGAAACTTGGCGGCAACTAGCGCCTCACAAGGTATGCATGCGACATTCTCCCTTAGCCTGGGAGCATTCGGATGGATGCTCGTTGTACTTGTCCCACTAGCGATCATCCTCTCAGCGCTGGTCATTATTGTAGGAAGCTATGCACGTAGCCAGAAGGAAGCGAGCACGTACTTGATGCCTATCTACATGGTAATCGTCCTCATCGGCATCGTATCGATGAGCGGCAGCAGCACTTTCGTTGGAACGAGATTCTTGATCCCGATCGCAAACGCCCTGTACGCTCTGCAAGAGATCATCGTAGGAAACCTCCAGTTTTCGCATCTCGTGTACACACTTGCCGCGAACATCGTCTGTGGTGCAGTCTTGATTGCCGCCTCGATCCAGGCGTTCAAACGCGAGGCCGTACTCTTCCGAAGCTAGAGCATCCCGCTTTGCTCTTACGGAGCATTGGCAGTTGTACTCGACGGCTTGAGTGAAGAAAAGCATCTCACGCAAAGATCGCCAAGGACGCCAAGAAAAGCAAGAAAGAGAACGAGAATCGGTATGTTCTTGGCGATTTTTGCGGGCTTGAGTGAGCAAAGCGAACGGGCGAAAGGAATCCTGTTGCCGTCTATAAACTGCAGAATTTACCACGAAGGACACGAAGAATTGGGCCCGATGAAGCCTTGGGCAGTGGCGAACTGAGAGAAATCACCTGTTTCACTTCCGAGATCAATTGCTTGGTTCTTTACACTTCGTGTCCTTCGTGGTGAGTGAGTCTGTTGCCATAACCTTGTTGCTCCGTCGCCACTTTGGGAGAACACTCGCATCAGGAGCCATCGTCCAATGTTGCAAAGCCCCCCTTTCTTGCCCGCTCTTGGCGGTTACGCTATAGTCGAGCTGTGCAAGGAAGGTGGTATGATGAAAGCGAATCGGTCGTTCGATCTGGCAGAGATCGAGAAACTCGGAGAAGTTTTCCGCGAGTATCCAGATATCCGCGCGGTCTACTTGTTCGGATCGGCAGCGGCGGGACACGCGCGCGCGGACAGCGACATCGACCTTGCCGTCATCCCCGCCGATGCTTCGGTCAAGAATGAGAAACTCGACATCCTCGCTAAGCTTGCGGCTCACGGGTACTGCAATGTTGATCTCGTCTTCATCGATGATAACGACCTCGTCCTTGCTTACGAAGCGATCCGTCAGAACAAACTGATCTACGCCGTCAGCGACTTTGATCGCGGTACTACCTACTCCAACATCGTGCGCAAGTATCTCGATTTTGAGTTCTTCCTGCGCGCGCAACGAGAAGCGTACAAGCGGAGGGCTATCAATGCTGAACCCTGAAATCATCCGCAGAAGGCTGCAGAAAGTCGACGAGTACTTGAACGTTCTCGACGGGTTACGCCGTTACAGTTTGGACGACTTTCTAGCTGATCCCGAGCGTTATGGAAGCGCTGAACGGTTTCTGCAACTAACCATCGAAGCTCTTCTTGCCGTCCTCTTCCTGATTGGTGTTGAAATAGAGATCTATTCGGTGTATATTAGTGATGTATTGGAGGTACACCATGAAAAGGCTCTCAATCACTATAGATCCTGAACTGCTTGAGGAGAGTAGGCGACTAGCCGGAGTGAAGACAAAGCGAGACACTGTGGAATTAGCGCTACGGGAGTTTGTGCGCAACCGCCGAGCGCACGAGCTAGCAAAGCTGGAAGGCTCGGACATTATTGACATGTCTCTCGCCGACCTTAAGCGATGGCGTGAGACCGGTGCATGAAGATCGGTAAAGGTACGGTTCTCGTGGATTCCTCCGTCTGGATCCACTATTTTCGTAGCAGCGGAGAACGGCGGGCAAAGGAGGCACTTAAGGATGCCCTCACCCGCGGGCAAGTGGCAACGTGTTGGGTAGTGAAGGCGGAGCTACTAGTAGGAACTCGTGACGAGGCCAGCTTCCGCAAGCTAGACGACCTCTTAGGGGCACTTACCGACGTGCCAATAGATGCTTTGGTATGGCACAAGGCAGCACAGCTCGGCGCAAAGCTCAGGAGAAGCGGAGTTACTCTGCCCTTGCCAGACTTGCTGATCGCGCAAGCCGCCATGCGTGCGGAGATCGAACTCTGGCACGGCGACAGTCACTTCGAGGAGATCGCCAAGATCGCTCCTCTACGCACCAAGAACTTCGCATCATCAGCCTCATCCTGATGGGCCTAAGGCATGAGTCAATCGGACACAGCGATGCTCCCGATCACCTGCGCGTACGTCTTAAACGCAAACCGATCGGTCATTCCGGCGATGTAATCGCGCACAATCGGGCGCAACAGCTGCGCTTGATCCTCGCCTTTGCTACTTATCAGTTCATCTCGTTTGGCCGCAGTGACTGCGGTAGGCAGAAGCCGCCAGTCACTTATGAACGCACGGTACAGCTCTTCGATGATCCTGATCCCCTGTTTGCGCATGCGCCGCACGCGGTAATCATCGTAGAAGTTTTCATACAGGTAATCCGAGAGTTCTTCCTTCTCCTGTTTGATCTCGGGAGAGAAGTCCACGAGCAGCTCTGGATGCTCGCGCACGTCAGCGGGGGAGTTGATCGAGAACTGCGCTAAGCGATCTACTGTTGCACGGATGACGTTAGTGACAAGAAGAGGGATCACGCGCCGCGTCCACGGACGATCACTGCCTGCACTGAGGCGCTTGGCAATCCTCAGCCTGCGCAGATCGGCCTCATCGAGGATTCCAGCACGCAGGCCATCATCCAGATCGTGGCTGATGAACGCGATAGGATCTGCCATGTTGATCACTTGTGCCTCCAATGACGGCATCACCGTCGGTTCAAGGTGCGAGAAGCGATTGGGATCGAGCACAATCTTCCAGATCACGTGCTTGAGGATCCCCTCGCGCACCTCAAAGGTCAGATTGAGACCCGGCTGATCCGGGTAGGAATCATCGAGTTCTTCCACCACGCGCACTCCCTGTTCGTAGTGGCGAAACCCCTCGGGTAGGAGTGAGTTAAGAACATCCTCACCCGAGTGGCCAAAGGGGGTATGTCCAAGGTCGTGCCCGAGAGCGATCGCTCCCACTAGGTTAAGGTTCAGCCCAAGCGCCGTGGCAATAGTCTGTCCAATCTGCCACACCTCAAGTGAGTGCGTTAGGCGCGTGCGGTAGTGGTCGCCCTCGTGATTGACGAACACTTGTGTCTTGTACTCCAAGCGTCGGAATGCCTTGCAGTGGATTATCCGATCCCGGTCGCGCTGAAACACGGTGCGAATCGGGTCGGGTTCGATGGGATGCTCCCTGCCGCGGCTCTCGGTGCTGAGCATCGCATATGTCGCAAGCTCCCTGTGCTCACGCTCTTCCAGTCCCTGGCGGATGTTCATACTCGCTCCCCGCGATTGTAGCGCTTCATCGCCTCTTGTGTGCGGCGGCGTTCATCGTCATCGCGCAGCTTACGGCGCTTGTCGTAGGTATGCTTGCCTCTTCCCAGGCCCAATTCGACCTTGGCATGTCCCTTGCTGAAGTAGACTCGCAGGGGAATGAGGGTATGCCCTCGTTCCTTGACCTTCGTCTGAAGACGCATGATCTCGCGCTTGTGGAGGAGGAGTCGCCGATCGCGATCTGGTTCCACGTTATACATTGACGCCTGCTTGTATGGAGCGATGTGCACACCGCGCAGGGTTACTTCACCGTTTCTGATCACGGCATAACCGTCCTGAAGCGAGCATCCGCCATTGCGTAAGCTCTTGACCTCGCTTCCGGCAAGCACGATTCCAGTCTCGATTGTGTCGATGATCTCATACTCGTGGCGAGCCTTGCGATTGGTAGCAACAACCTTGACGTTCATGCATCAAGGCTACAACAAGGATACGAATTGCGCAACCTGCGCGTCCATGCTTATGTCAATCTACTGACCAATGTCCATCAAGGCATTTCTTAGGTTTTTTCTTGACCTTACAGCTATGGATTCATAGAATGCGTATCGTTATGAGAACGCTAGCCTGGCAAGAGGGAGATTATCTGGATGCGGAACCCCGAAACCGGCGAGATCGAGGAGCAGTGAACCGGGGATTATGTGTTCGAAAACGAGTGGCAGAGTTTCCGCACCAAGAAGGACCGATCGCTGGAGCTGGTCAGCGTGGCGCATGAGTGCCCGCCGGGCGGACGTAAGATCGCGGTGAAGGTAGTGGACATCTTTGGCAACGACACCATGACCATTGTCGAGGTGAGCGTATGAGCAAGCGTAAGGAAATCATTGTCAGAGACACCCCCATCCGCATCGTGAAGGTGGGAGATGAGGATTACATTTCGCTCACTGATATGTTGCAGGCCAAGGATGGTGATTTTTTCATCTCCGATTGGCTGCGCAACCGGAATACTGTCGAATTTCTCGGCATTTGGGAAAGCGTGAACAACCCGGATTTTAATTATGGCGAATTCGCCATAATTAAAAGTCAAGCCGGCCTCAACAGCTACAAGATCAGCGTCAAGGAATGGGTGGCAAAAACGAACGCCATCGGCTTGGTCGCCAAAGCGGGAAGATATGGCGGCACTTATGCGCATAAGGATTTGGCCTTTGAGTTCGGCATGTGGATCAGCCCTGAGTTCAAGATTTATCTCATCAAGGAGTTCCAGCGACTCAAAGAGCAGGAGCAAAAGGAGCTTGGCTGGGATATTCGCCGCAACCTGGCCCGGATCAACTACCGTATTCATACCGACGCGATCAAGGCAAATCTGATTCCGCCAGAGCTGACGCAAAAACAAGTAAACCTGGTATACGCCAATGAGGCGGACGTGCTCAACATGGCGCTGTTCGGCATGACAGCGAAGCAGTGGCGGGATGCTAACCCCAATGAAAAAGGCAATATCCGTGATTTTGCCAACGGCGCACAATTAGTCTGCCTGGCTAATTTGGAAAGTCTAAACGCCCTCCTGATTAACGATGGAGTATTGCAGCCGGAACGCCTGATGCGTCTGAACCAAGTGGCCCGTGAACAGATGCGTATATTGCTGGCAGACCATGGCGTGAAACGACTGGAGGGAGGCGAATAATGGCTTTGCACCCCGATTTTCTCAAGTCGCTATCGGGAATACAAGAATGAAACATGACAGAGTACTTCGCCGGACGGCTCCGCAGCGTAGGTAGTTGCACACACCATGACCGAGGTGCCGTAGCTTGTGATCCCTACACAAGGAGTACGAGATGAAGGTGAATGTCGGCACGAGCAATTCGCTGAAGCTGGAGGCCGTGCGTACGGTCTTCGCCGTGGCGTTTCCGGAAGATCACATTGAGGTGAATGCCATCGATGTGACATCCGGTGTTCCGGGGCAGCCATTCGATGAGCAGGTGGCTACTGGCGCGATCAACCGCGCACGTGCCGCGCTTCTCGACGCAGACTACGGCGTGGGTATCGAGGCGGGAATCGTCGGCTTTCCCGGATGCGAGGAGCGGTTCAGTGTTCAATTCTGCGCTATCGTGGATCGTGATGGAGAGATAACAGTTGGGCATGGCCCAGGCTACACCCTTCCTAGCAAGGTTCTCGCCAAGCTCGAAGCGGGGTCCGATCTCAACCGCGAAATGAGCGAGTTATCTGGAATCGATGAGATCAGGGAGAAGATCGGCGCGGTCGGTTACCTGTCGAACGGAATGACCGATCGCCTGACGATCACCCGCGATGCTGTGCTGATGGCCCTTATTCCCCGCATCAAGAAGACGGTGTAAAGGTCATCCACACCCTGCGCGCTCGCGGCCCGTCAAACTCGCAGAAGAAGATCCCCTGCCACGTCCCCAGGTGAAGCCTCCCTCGTTCGACAATCACTGCAACGGATGACCCGAGAAGAGATGCCTTCATGTGTGCTGGCGAATTCCCCTCCGCGTGCGTCCACGCGCGGTCTACTGGAACAGCGTCATCCAGGAACGAGATGATGTCGCGTGCCACGGCCGGATCGGCATGCTCGTTTATCGTAAGGCCGGCGGTCGTGTGCGGAGAGAAGATAGTACAGACGCCATCAACCGCTCCGATCTGCGTGATCGCACGCTGCACTTGCTCGGTGATCTCGACGAACTGCTCGTGACTGCTGGTCTTGATGTTGATCGTAATAGTCGACATCGGGCTTACTCCTGTCGGAGGATTGCCTCCAGTTTCTGGGTCAGCGCATCCTTATCCGAAATCTCCTGTGCACGCACGATCAGTTCCTGATAGATGTCAGTCTTGCCTCCACGGGCAAGACTGACCAGCTTCACACCTTGTTCGTCGAATGTCTTGAGGACCTTGTAGATGGTCTTCCCATCATCTGCCTGGGGTAGCTTGAGGGTAATGCGCGTTCCCTCTAGCCCGATCCCCAGCGCATGGGCCAGTGCGCGTAGAACCTCGCTCTGTGATATGACACCGACAAGCTTCTCCTCGTCGACCACTGGTAGAAGCACCAGTTGATTGTCGATCATGATGAGGGCTGCTTTCTCCAGCGTGTCTTCCGGCTTTACGGCGAACCGTGCCTCAAAACACGCCTTTGCAAGCGGGGTCTCTAAATCGGTCACGCCTTTCAGCGCTCCTTTGGTGATAAACCCCTTGAGCGCCCCTTCTTCGTCCACAACCAGCAGCAGTGAGAAACCCTTCTCGTCCATGACCCGCTTTGCTTCGGAGAGGGGAGCACTCACCGGGACCGTTACCGGGTCGGAGTGCATGTAGCGGCTTACTTTCATTCCTCTTCTGCCTTTGCTTGTGCGATGATCTTCTCCTGCAGGTTCGCAGGGACCTGTTGGTATTTAAGGAACTTCATCTGGAAGGTCGCGCGCGCCTGGGTGAGTGATTTCAAGTCCAGGGCATAGCTCTGCACCTCAATCAGCGGCACCTCGGCTTTGATCTTGGTTATGCGCCCCGCAGGTTCCATCCCCAAGATCCGTCCGCGTCGCCCATTGAGGTCACTGACGATATCACCTGTGTGATCTTCAGGAACGCGTACCTCGAGGTCCATCACCGGCTCCAGCAGGCAGGGGCTTGCCTGATCGAAGGCCAAGCGGAAGGCGTTGCGCGCCGCGAGCTTGAATGCCAGCTCCGATGAGTCGACTGGGTGGAAGCTCCCATCGAATACCGCGACGGCGACGTTTGTCACTGGGAACTTTGCCAGGTTCCCTTGTTCCATCGCTTCCACTACACCCTTCTCCACGCCCGGGATGTACTGGCCAGGGATCGATGCTCCCTTGATCTCGTCGATGAACTTGAATTCTTCGCTAGGAAGAGGCTCCAAGCGCAGTTCAACTTCGCCGAACTGCCCACGTCCGCCCGACTGCTTCTTGTGACGGTACTTGGCCTCGGCCTTCTTGCGGATGGTCTCTTTGTATGGGATTTGTGGTCGGTGCGTCTCAAGTTCCACATTGTAGCGGTTCTTCAACCGGTCGATGAACACGGACAGATGCACGTCCCCCATTCCCCACAGGAGTGTCTCCTTGGTGACAGGATCGCGTTCGACCCGAATCGTCGCCTTGGCCGTCGACAGCTCCCTAAGAGCGCTGCTCATCTTCTCCACATCCGATTGGCTCTTGGGGAGGATCATCCGCGAATAGACCGGCTGCGGGAACGGTGGCAGAGAGAACACTTCCGCCCCTTCTTTAGCGACAATAGTTGTTCCCAAGGCTATATCATCGATTTTGCCCAAGGCAACAATATCCCCAGGAAGGGCTTGCGGGACACGCTTCTGCTTCACGCCTTCGATCTCGTACAGATCACGAACGTCGATCTTGTGCCCACTTGACGCATCGTAGCAGGTTGTCCCCTCCTTGAGGGTCCCTTCCAAAACGCGCACGTAATTGAGGCGCCCCAGGTAGGGGTCATTGTCCAGATTGAACACAACCGCGCGCACTGGCTTGTCGGCGGTTGCCGCCGGCTTGGGGATGAGGCTGATGAACGCATCCGTGAGCCTATCGAGGCCCTTCTCTTCTGTGGCTGAACCACAGAGGACCGGGACTATCGCGCCATCGGCGACTCCTTTGGCAAGAGCTGCCTTGAGTTCGGCAGGAGTTATCTCTTCCTCCTCCAGGAACTTCATCATCAGCTCGTCATCGACAGCGGAGACCTCTTCTAGTAGCTGATTTCTTAACTCATCAATCGTGTCTTGAAGGTCAGAGGGGATGTCCTTCTTTCCCTTGTCGGCAAAGTAGAACGAACGGTTGGCGAGGATATCGACCACTCCAACAAACGATCCTCCCTCGCGAATCGGAAACTCCAACGGGACGAACTTGCCTGCTAAGTGCTCCTGCAGCGAAGAGATGATCGCTGGGAAATCTACGTCCGCGTTATCCATGTGATTCACGAAAACGGCGGTGGGGTGATGAGCAGCCCCCGTAATCTCCCAAGCTCGTTCCGTGACGACCTCGATCCCTTTCTCGCCGTTCACGACAAGAACAGAGAGGTCGGCCACTGGAACAGCCTTGTACATCTCTTCCACAAATTCGTCTCCGCCCGGAGTGTCGATCAGGGTAATTCGCGTACCCTTTGCATCGAACGATCCGAACGCCATGTCGATTGAGTACCCGCGGTCCTTCTCCTCCGCGGATGCGTCGAGTGTAATCTGGTCCTTAACGCCACCCTTCTTCAAAAGCGAAGTGGCGAGGGTTGTCTTTCCGGAGCCGGAATGCCCCACAAGACAGATATTCCTCGCTTGCCCCATTGGCTATCCCCCCTAAGAGTGATTGATCGGAACTCCTGCAAGAATGCCTTGCAAGAGAACTCCCAGGCAGTATACCAACGAGAATGAGCAATAACAACATTGCAGGCTAGCAGCGCTTGCGCCGCCCTGTGCACGGGTTTATCCTTAACGTTGGGTTTGCTTTGGCGAGCACCTTTGGCGCAGGCCATCGAGGCTGAATGTAGTCTCGGTGGTGTATCACTTGGCTGATACGCCGCGAAGTGATACATCGCGGATATCTTCGCCACTTCTCCCCCTTTATTGACCAGGAGGTAATGATGACAACCAAGCTTTTATTGGGCGACGAGGCGCTTGCTCAGGGTGCGTTAGACGCCGGCCTTTCCGGAGCGTACGCCTATCCAGGGACTCCATCGACAGAGATCACTGAATATATCCAACGCTGCATACGTGCAGATAACCTAGACGTTCACTGCCGCTGGTCCACAAACGAAAAGGTGGCGCTGGAAGAGGCGATCGGGATGAGCTACGCCGGCAAGCGCGCCATCGTAAGCATGAAGCACGTGGGACTGAACGTCGCCGCCGACCCGTTCGTTAACGGGGCGATCGCCGGGACCAACGGCGGTCTGTTGATCAACGTGGCCGACGATCCATCGATGCACTCCTCGCAGAACGAGCAAGACTCGCGACTGTACACCGACCTCGCCCTAGTCCCCTGCCTGGAGCCGTCGAACCAACAGGAGGCCTACGATGCTCCTGCGTATGCGTTTGACCTCTCCGAGCGGATGAATATCCCCGTCCTCATCCGTCTAACGACGCGGCTATCCCACTCGCGCTCCGTTGTGAAGCTGGGGCTGGCGAGAGACAAGAACAAACTGGCTCCTCCCGCTGATCGGCGTCAGTACATACTCCTTCCGGTAAACGCACGCCAGAGCTACCTCGATCTGATCGCCCGCCAGCCACAACTCCTTTCTGAAAGTGAGGCTAGCCCGTTCAACAGGTATGAGGACGGTACGGACAAGACACGTGGGATCATCGCTAGCGGGATTGCCTACAACTACGTACAAGAGGTATACAATGGCGCCTGCCCGCATCCGCTCTTGAAGATCTCGCAGTACCCAATCCCGGTCGAGCAAGTGCAGCGGCTCTTCGCTGAGTGCGATGAGGTAATGCTCTTCGAGGAGGGGTATCCGTTCATCGAGGCTAAGCTCCGTGGTCTCCTAGGTGATAGAGATACGACGATCCACGGACGGCTCGATGGGACGGTGCCACGCACAGGCGAACTTAACCCCGGTGTCGTGGCACAGGCTCTCGGGCTGTTGATACGGGTCGGTTTGCCACAATCGGATATCCTCGTAGGGCGTCCTCCCGCCCTCTGCCCGGGATGCCCGCACGCCGACACGTACCGCGCTTTGAATGCTGTCATGGAGAAGTACCCTGCAGGGCGCGTCTTCTCGGACATTGGCTGCTATACCCTGGGTGCGCTCCCTCCACTTGAGGCGATCGATACATGCCTCGAGATGGGCGCTTCCATCACCATGGCCAAGGGAGCGTCAGACGCTGGCCTCGCACCGGCGGTTGCTGTGATCGGGGACTCCACGTTCACCCACTCCGGGATGACCGGCCTTCTAGACTGCATCAGTGAGAACACGTCGGTAACGATCATCATTCTGGACAACCTGACTGTGGCCATGACCGGAGGCCAGGAATCGAAGGCCACCAATCGACTCGCTGCTATCTGCCGCGGATTGGGGATCAGCGAGGAGCATATCAAGACGATCATCCCGCTTCCCAAGAATCACGATGAGAACGTGAGCGTGATCGCCGCGGAAGTTAGTTATCAGGGAACATCGGTGATTATTGCTGTGCGGGAGTGCGTACAGACACTGCGCAGGCATGCGCGCAAAGGGGGGCAGAAATGAAGAAGGACATAATCCTTGCCGGAGTAGGCGGACAAGGGCTCCTATCGATAGCTGCTGTGATCGGTGAGGCTGCGCTGAAATCAGGCCTGTTCATCAAACAGGCGGAGGTGCACGGGATGGCCCAGCGCGGCGGCGTTGTGCAGAGCCACGTGCGCTTGAGTGACAACGCCATCTATTCGGATCTCATTCGCAAAGGAAGTGCCGACTTGGTCCTCGCCACAGAGCCGCTCGAAGCGCTGCGCTACCTGGAATATCTAAGGAGAGACGGGATGCTGGTAGCTAGTTGTATTGCGTTCAAGAACGTCGAACCCTACCCGCGTGATGAAGAGATCAAAGCACGGATCGAGGCGCTACCGCACCACCTGTTGATCGATGCCGTCGCCATTGCCAAGGAGGCGGGATCGGTTTTGTGTGCGAACATGGTCGTTCTCGGAGCCGGGTCGCCGTTCATCGGCCTGTCTGAGGATGCGCTGCGCACAGGGATTGAACAGATCTTCTCCGGAAAGGGCGAGAAGATCGTCGAGACGAACCTTAAGGGTTTCTCTCTCGGTCGAGAGGTGAGCCTAGGAGCATAGGCTCGCCGGGTTAGAGAGGAGGAACCGCGTAACCAACGATGAGGAAAGCATGTTCTCTCGCCCGCTGGCTACGCTCGCTCAAGCTCTGCCTGCGAGAAGACCCACACAGGCAGGGCCAAGATCGCCAAGAACTGCTCTCTTGCACCTTGGTTGCTGTTGCTTCCCTTGGCGATCTCCGCGTCTCTGCGAGAGAATGTTTGTTGCCCTTTCCCGTTACCCTTCATTCCTTCACTCCTCTGCGAGAAGCACAAGCTTTTGCTCACGCCCGCTCGCTTACGCTCACTCAAGCCGCAGAGCTCGCTGAGAGATGCCTTTGCTCCTCAGTTGTTTCCCCCTCTCCCTGCTCTTCTCTGCGTCTCCGCGTCTCCGCGTCTCTGCGAGAGAATGCTCTTGTTCTCTCTCGTCACTCATTACTTGGAGTGCACCCCTCAAACTGGACACGTTGGGGCCGAAACTGCGAAATGTCTCTGGGTCGAGTTGATCGCTTCCTCGAACTCCACCGGACTGACATACCCAAGTGCCAAATGTAACCGCTCTTGATTGTATATCAGTTCAATGGCGGGAAGTGTCCCCGTGGTTGTTAGAACTTGACGATGGCCTCAGGCAGCAGTAAAGCTGTCGAAAGAAAGAGAAAAGGAGGCCACCGTATGGGCAAAGGTAGCGTTTTACAGGCGCTTGGTCAAGTAAGCGCAGAGGAAGCAGGAGCGGTATTCCGTGAGTATCTACGGGGAGCGACACGCAGGGTGGGAAAGGTAGTGCACAACCAACGAGGGAGCAGCAAGTCGAGTGTGTCTCGGTTGTGGCAAGAGGTTGGTCGAGAGAAGTTAGCGCAGCTGCGGGGGAGACCTCTGGACGTTGATAGTAACGGAAAGCCGCGCGACTGGTTGGCGTTAATGCTAGACGGGGTAGCGTTAGCCAAGGATGTGTTGGCAGTTGTAGCGATAGGGATTACTGTTGAGGGATGGAAGGTGGTGCTTGACTTTGAGCTGGGAGCGAGCGAGAACGTGACGGTCGCCACGGCGGTAGTAGGAAGGATAGTGAAGCTCCCCGCCTACAAGGCGGGGCTTCTAAAGGCAACACCCTCTATCAGAAAAGCTCTAGCTGCTTCGGTGATCGCTCCCGCTCTCGGTGATACTTGATATACCTGCGGATAATGTCCGCTG
>JALTFO010000260.1 GCA_027007005.1 Candidatus Bipolaricaulota bacterium
TCCAAAGAGGTTCATGGATTGGTTCGGCAAGATCATCATTCAAATACGCAAAGATCTTGGGTATTCTAACACGAGAATCGAGCCCAAAGATGTTCTCAGCCTGTTTATTACAGATATTGAGAAGTTGTATTGAAAATACAATACGTATATGGTGTAAAACTAATAGCTATGGGGAAGATGATAAGGAGAACAAGCTAGGGACTTGGTTGATCTGGTTGAGAGAGGGATATTGCGCCAACGTGGAAAGGGCATGGGAAGTCGCTTTGAGCTAGCAAAGTGATCCCTTGGCACAATTTTGGCGCAATTTTGGCGCCACTGGCTTAATTGGGAGACGTTGATGAGCAGAGAGAATGTTTTCGATGAATTACTCCGATTCATCGACAGCCGTTTGGAGAAGGCTCATACACCCGACCCTAAACTGATCCAGCAGCACAACGCCGATGCACTCAACAAGGACTGGCATATTCCGGAAGGATCGCTGTGGGAGCAGTCTGACGTAGTTCATGATATCCTTGCGTTCCTCGCCGAGCAGATGATTGAGTTAAACAGGGAAAAGCAGGAAAAGATCGAAGGATTCCTGAAGTGGCTAGAAGCGGAGCTTGAAGTCAAACCGGACAAGAAAGGAAATGCTGGAATCGATGCCGTCTCCGGCAAGACGAAGCTTAGAAACTACCCCGGCGATTACCAGAAGAACGAGGAAGCGCTACAATTCGACGAACTTTGGGCAATTCTGCGAAAGAACAAGAACCGCATCGAGCGGAAGCTCACACCAGCATTCATGCAAGAGGTGAAACAGGCTTACGGGGAGAGCCTCTCCGCACTTCTTCTCATCAAAGAGCGGCTTCGCCTCACGGACGACCTCATCGACCAAATCGTCTATCGCCTCTATGGGCTTACAAAAGAAGAGGTTCAAATCGTGCAGGATCAGGAGGAATAACGATGAAGAGCTATCGAAAAGAGCTGTGGTTCGAAACTTCGACTAGGCGTGCGTTTATCAATATCACGCCGCAGGTGGAAGAGGCTCTGCGGGAGAGCGGGATCGTGGAGGGGCTGTGCCTGGTGAACGCGATGCACATCACCGCGAGCGTGTACATCAACGATGATGAACCGGGCCTCCTCGCCGACTACGAGGACTGGCTAGAAGGTCTCGCTCCGCACGAGCCGATCTCGGGCTACCGCCACAACCGCACCGGTGAGGACAACGGTGATGCGCACCTCAAGCGCCAGGTGATTGGCCGCGAGGTGGTGGTAGCTGTTACCAATGGCGAGCTCGACTTCGGCCCGTGGGAGCAGATCTTCTACGGCGAGTTCGATGGTCGCCGCAGGAAGCGCGTCCTGGTCAAGATCATCGGCGAATAGATCAGCTCAGCTCCATCGGCACTGCCTGTGAGCGCCGAACGCGCCTTTGAACCGGACGTGCACCACCCTAGATGACACCCATCGCGCGCTAGAGGATCGACTCTCTATTCCTCTTTCTTCACCTCGACGCTGTCAGACCCGACGCAACCATCGGCACTGGTGACGGTCAGTGTGTAGACGCTCGGCAAAGACACTGTGATGTCCTCCGTGTCCCCAACGACCGCTCCGCAGGAGTTCGTCCATCTGTAGGTGTACGGGCATGCTCCACCCGAGACCGTGGCAT
>JALTFO010000261.1 GCA_027007005.1 Candidatus Bipolaricaulota bacterium
ATTCCCAAAACTCGAGACAATCTGAGTGCAGTGTCTGGGGTTACTGATCGACGACCTCTGATGATTTCGTTTAGACGAGGATATGATACTCCCAATTTTTGAGCAAGTTCTGTTTGGGTGATATGAAGAGGTTTGACAAATTCCTCCAAAAGCATTTCTCCCGGATGCGTTGGGGGACGGTTTTTTGGGAGTCTCCTCGAAACCTTGTTAGTGATAGTCTGTGATTTCAAGCCCATATGCTTGGCCCTCCTCCCAAATAAAGCAAACACGATATTGTTGGTTTATTCGGATACTGTATTGATGTTCCCTATCGCCTTTTAATTGCTCAAGCCGGTTTCCCGGAGGTATTTGTAGTTCAGAAACTTCTTGCACGCGGTTGATTTGGTCCAATTTGCGTCTTGCTACAGGCCAAATTGATTGCGGGCAGCATTTTCTAGCAGCTTTGGATGCTGTTCCATCAAAAACATCTTCCGTTCCAGTATCCTTAAAAGACCTTATCACGACTAACATTATAACGGCACCAGTTATATATGTCAACCGCTTGCTTCATTTATAAAGGCATAACGTCTGGCATCACCGTCGGGCTGCGCCGTCCGCTGCATGCCAACTAACCTTCTCGTCGCGCAACGCTTGTAACATCTCTCTGTAATCTTTGTTTAGCATCGTAACGTTTGCTTAAGGATGTGGCTTCGAGTGTAAGCACCCAGACAAGAGCGATCCGTTCCGCTGACGTTCCCGGGACGAATCCATCGGGCCGCCTATCCGCCATTTTGTACTTAACCGCATGTCTCCTGTCCATGACCAAAGAATACAACCCTCGCAAAGAAGTGTCAATCAGCATCGACACTCCGGACTCACGCGTAAGCTCTCACCTGCTCCGCTTGTCGGCACCCGGTGCACCGCCTTGTTGGGCAGTCAGTGCCAGTACCATCTTGAATTCTGGGTATTTCCGCTCGCCTAGCTCAATGAGGGTCTTCTCAACAATCTTAAATCCTAGACTCTTGTAGAAGGCCAAGTTTGGATTGTCAGCCAGCACCAAGACTCCCATACAACGCCATCCCATATCTACGCAGTACGCCTCCAGCTTTGCTACCAGTTGGCGGCCAAACCCCTTGCCCTGGTATTGAGGTAACATGTATATTGCGTAGAGTTCGCAATCTGCGCTTCCAATGTCGAAACGCGCTAATCCGCCACTGATGAATCCACGAATTTCCGAGCCATCTTCAAGGACCCAATATTTCACCTTCTTTTTGATGAAAGTGCGAGCGTGCCTTCTAGCCTGATGCACAACGTCCATGGAACCTAAGTAATCGTCAGCAACGATCCCCCTGAATGCGTGCTGCCATGAAGTGACAAGGACACGTGCAATCACTTCTATGTCAGAGTCTCTAGCTTCGCGAATCATGGCCATATCCGTTGCCCAACCTTTCACTCTACAGAAGATCTCCGTCTACAGATAATTGCTTCCTGCCTTCTCATCGTAATCATCTATCTCATCGATAGCAACGGAAAACTTTGGAATGCTTCGACAGGACTCTGGTCATAGATTAGCATAATGTCGCAATTTAGTTATGGAGATTCTGCATAGCCAGAAGATCCGAATATTTCAGAGATCCTCAAGAGGATAGAGGCTGCGCGCTCTTGAACCAGCACAATTGAGCGCTGTGAAAGGGTAAATAAGCCATTGCCACCAGCGCTCATCGACCACTCAGAGCGTCCTAAGCCAAGTGGCGAACACACGATCTGTGATACAGTACCGCCCGTCTTCTTTAGTGAGGATCATCGCTTCGGTCTGACGGCTCAGGTTGTACGAATAGTTAAGTTTCAAGGCCATATTCTTCGTGACTAGCAACTATAGTGTTTCGCCACTAATGCTTCGATTGCAAACGCAGTCGTTCATCGGCCGACGATCATCAAGAAGATCTAGATTGCGATTATCAATTGCCGCTGCTCCTGTGACTCCTCTATCGGACTGCTTGATTGGTTGACGTCAAAGCAGCTGCAACATGCAATTTCAAACCCAGAGCTTTGATAACCTTGAGGATTGTGTCAAAATTCGGGCTCCTCTCTCCGGAGAGTGCTTTGTACAGACTCTCACGCGACAAACCGGCTTCACGGGCGATCTGCGACATGCCTTTGGCACGGGCGATGTCTCCCAGAGCTTTCGAAATGAAAGCAGCGTCATCACCGGCCTCTTCTAGGCACGCTTCCAGATAAGCAGCGATCTCTTCAAGAGAGCGAAGGTGCTCAGCCACATTGTATTTAGTAGTGATCGTTTTGCTAATGATAGCCTCCTATAAATGTCGAGCAAGGCGCAAAGCGATTCTGATGTCTCTTGCCTGTGTGAGCTTGTCCCCACCAGCTAGCAAGACAACAACATCACTACCTCGCTGTTTGTAATAAACTCGGTCACCGGGTCCATAATGTATTCTCATTTCTGAAACACCCTCACCCACTGGGCTAACATCACCAGGATTACCATCCGCTAACCTCTCAATTCGAACCATGACCCGAGCGCGGGCACGAATATCTCGCATACTATCAAGCCATTCTGCAAAAACATCTGTCTTGCAGATTCCCACCATACATCGATTGTATCCTCAAGGCTACAGCAGGTCAAACAACCATCTTGAAGCAGAGCGCATCGGCCACATTATGCTACATCACCCGTTTCGTGGAAAATACGGTTCAGCAGCTTTCAGAAAACAGGTTGCTCCGCTTGTTGAATCCAAGATAGTATCTGCGTCTGGTGACTAAGAATGGGAGTCCACCTCTGCCGTTTCGAGAGAGTGCCAACGAAGAGTCTCTTGTTTATCGCACGCACAGTTTTTATCGACCGATTATCAGCACGAAGATACCGCCAAGGATCACCAGTATAAGCAGATTCCAAACGAACGCTTCCCCAAGGAATCCTCGCCAGGTATCCGCCTTAGTTCCCTTGAGGTAGAGGCTCAGGCCGATGAGGTTGGCAAACGAGGCCACCACCGTTCCCAAGCCACCGAGGTTCACCCCGTAGAACAGGCTGCGCCAATCTGCGGTGACGCGCGAAAGGAGCATCGCTGCGGGGACGTTGCTGATCAGTTGCGAGATCCCGATCCCCATTGCGTACACTCTGAGGTGTCCACCAATCCCAGTTCCGAGTGCACGTGCCAGGGCGCTCCCCAGCATGCTCATCGTGGGGAAGAGGAGGAGGAAGGTGCCCAATAACCACCAGTCGAGCTGGCGGAAACTGCTTCGCAGCGTGATCCCCATATAGAGGACGAGGAACCCGGCTGAGATGGATACGGGGACAACATGCAGAATACTGAGGACCAGTAAAGCGAAAAGGCCCAGCAGAATCGCCGTCTTGTTCCAAGAGACATGAGGTTCGTCACCGGTTGCGATGCCCAGATCCCTCCCCTCGCCGGATCCCAGCGTCAGCGAGGAAAACAGGAAGAGGGCGACCAGGCTGATGAGGACGAAGGGATAGCTCTCATGAAAGAAGGCACCGGGGGAGAGACGGTAGTAGTGGTAAATGAACAGGTTCTGCGGGTTTCCCCATGGTGTCAGCGCGCTTCCCAGGTTCACCGCGATGATCTCGTAGATCACGATGCGGCGCAGGTTCAATCGGACACGCTCGCCGAGGACTATGGTGAACGGGATGATCGCAAAGAGGGCGGCGTCGTTGGTGATGAGCATCGCCAAGACGAATGCTCCGGTCAACAGCAGGAGGTAGAGCTTACTCAGGCTGTGTCCTGCGCGGGCCATACCCTCGGCGATCCAGCCCATGAACCCGACAAGTTTCAGCCCCTCTGAAATGAGCATGAACGACCCAAGCAGAGCGAGGAGACGCCAGTCGATGGTTGAAGGGATTTCTCTCAACGGAATAAGGTGCGCGGCAAGAAGGGCTCCCAAAGCAACAGTGACGAGGTAGAAAACAAACTGCGTCGAAGAACGTGCTTTTAGCCCCTTAAGGATGGGCAGGCGATGAAAAGCGGCGAGCATGTCATTCCACAGTGAACACTCGCCCGGGGGGGACGAGGGTGACCTTGAAGTCGAGCCCCTCATAGCGGCCGCTGGCAGCGGCGATCTCTCTTACTTTGTTCTTGTACCGTGTAGAGATGTGCAGGCATATCAGTTCCTTCTTTACGCCCGCCCTACGCGCCACATCAATCGCCTCAGCGAGGGTGGCGTGCTTGTACTCCTTACGATCCTCTTCGTCGAGGAAGGTTGTATCGTGGCAGAGAACCTCCGTGCCGGCGATGTACTCCGGCTTGATCGGGACAGAGTCTCCGCCGTAGGTGAAGAGGCGCTGATTGTACGTCTCGCTGATCGCCTCCCTTCCTTGCTTCTTGATCATCTCCATGATCTGCTCCTGCGAAGCACCGGCAAGCTCTGGTTTCAGCCGATGGCGCACCTCGACAATATTATACCCAAGGGACGACTCGCTGTACGTGTGCACGGTAGGAAAGGTCTCGATGTAACGTGGAAGCTGCCCGCCAAGGAGTTCGACGTGATCCCCAACCTCCAACGGTACCCACTCAAGTTGGTAGTTCAGGTGTCTATTCGTACGGGAGATAAAGTTACTCATCTCCGAGATGAGGTAATTTTCTTTAGGATAATAGATCGTAAGTTCTTTTTCTTTGTCTCCCATCGCGTTGTTGCGGATGTTGACGAGAGAAACGAGGCCGGCAATGTGATCGGCGTGGCCGTGAGAGAGGAACACCCGCTTGATGGCGAACGCTTTGTTCCCCAAAATCGAGCTTGCTCCCTCACCAGCGTCGAACAGGATACGATCGGCGTTGTAGTAAACCCAGCTCGAATAAAGGGCTTTGGAATAGATCAGTAGTTTCATCGGTGCAGTCATTATAGCCGGGAATCAGTGGCGGTTCATGCGGTTCCTGTCGTTGAGCTTACCGAAGACGAACGTCAAGAAGACTCACCGCCGAGTAGAGAGGAGGCGCGCAATTGTTTAGGACAGTGACTTCCGATGTATCCGTCGTTTCCAGCTTCGTGACAAATAGCCACCAGTCCATGCAACACGTTTCCTCCTCCCTCTCTAAAACTCCGTACGTCGGGTTTTCCCTGCCTGCGGCAGGCAGGCCCAGTACGGCTTCAAACTGGAATTCAACCACGACCTTCACCGGCAAGAATAGGCTTAAGCGCAACGTCCGCATTCACCAATTCAATACCAACTTATACGTGGCCCAAGCTCCTGGTTCAGAGAGGAGCGTCTCCCCAGCATTTGCTGGTTCTTCCGTAGTCAAGCATTAAGCTCAAGCGGCACTCCCTTCACTATTGCCAACAGCACTCCAGTCCAGAGGCCCTTGGGTAACCAACGTGTTGGATCGCCAATGGGTTATGTTGTCCTATCGGGTCATCGCTTACTACGGCCTCATCCGAAACTCTCCACCCCTCCCACCTGCTTATCTATTACTACGATGGGCCTTTGCCCTACGACCTTGTATGGGCTGGGGCTCCCCAATTTGCTCCGCGTGTCTTTCCCCTCCGTGCCGCCTTCTGTACCCCGGTGGACCAAACGGTTGCACATGGTTGTTCCTTCACCCCGTGGAATATTATCTCATGGTCTTATTCCACGGGGTGAACCGTTCACACTAGCCTTCGCCCTCTTCGTACAGGCTCGGCATCCACAACCCACACCGCCGGTTCTCGTGTGGAACGTGTAACGAGGCTGCAAAGTTCGCTTTATGCTACGGCCCGGAAGGTTCGCTAGCCCTGCACCGGCAAGGACATCTACTTCCAAGCTTTCATCCCCTAAAGTCACCTCCAAGAGACGTCGGATATA
>JALTFO010000262.1 GCA_027007005.1 Candidatus Bipolaricaulota bacterium
CCTCTACACCATGCAAACCGACAGTAGAGCATATTGACCGCGGCAAACGCGTGGAAAAACGCCGCCAAACGTGGAGCGAACGAGGCAAAACACCACCATGGAACACCCACGACAAGTAGACTGGTTGCACAGACCGACACTGAGCGCGCGATGCTCAGACTTGAAAGAGTGGCTAACCCAAGACAGGCTACGCGTAGCGTGGAGGCTGGGGAAAAGAGAGCTCTCTAGGACAAGCACTTATCCCTCTCAAGATCTGGCCTTCGAAATAGGGGTAGAGAGACGCACCATTTACTACTGGATGAGTGGCGAACATGAACCGGCTCCCTTGTCATTTGTTCACATTGACGCTGCTTTTTCGAGAGTTCTCGGAGAAGACTGGAAAGAGCAAGTTGACCGAGCTTTGAGCTAAGACCACCCGAAAATTTGCGCGGTTCTTAGCGCTCAAGCGGCATCTGTGTTGCTCTGATTTAGCTATTTGGGAAGTTGAAGGCTTGGCTCTATGAGCGGGTACTGCGAGGAGGCTGATATTAAAGAAAGCCCGACAAATCAAAGTGCTCAGAAAGGCTCTGGTAAAATATCGCCGTTGGTCACTGCGGCGTGTAGTCGTTCGTGTCCGCCGGTTGCTTCATCTAAAGAAGAGAGCGCAAGATTAACCATCACGTTCCACTCGATCTCGTATCCAGGCGGGAAGTAGTATCTCTCCCCGGTGATTGCGTTGTAGGTATAGGTGAAGCCGAAGTCTGTGTCTCCTCCCTCAGACATCCACATCCAGCCAGGGCAAGCCGTCCAATCGAGAGGCCAATATGTCCGCCGACCTGAAACAATCACGGGCATCGTGCAGGTTGCATCCGCCACCAGATCGCTGGAATCGACAAAGCACACGGCATGATTAGCAGATTGGTAATAAGTTTGATCGCCCTGTAGGTCAATCAGCAAGATAAATGTGTCATATCCCCAATACTCTTGCAGGTAACACGCGAGCATGGTCGAGAAATCATCGCAGTCTCCTCGTAGCGTGGCGGCCGACACCTCGGGTGCCTGGACGGTGCTATTTGGGAGTCCTTGCCAACGAGTGCGTGAATCGATGATGAATCTCGTGGCTCCTGCAAGTGTTCTTGGATAGACCTCTTTAGATTGATCGGTAAAGGAATAAGGATACGGATCCGGCGGCGGGATGTAGGCCCGGTAACATCCGCCAAGAAGCCCAACGATCAGAACGAGAGCGGCGAGCTTAGAGAGCCTATGCATCATCTCCTCCTCTAAATCCATACGAGGATCGCTAAGCAGCGAACTCTGTACATCATGCCTCACCTTACCTTCCATGCCTTTCGCAATCTATAAGAGGCTGAGTCTGGTAGCACTGTGTCGCCTGTTCATGATCTTAGTGATAAGTGCTATTGTACGAAACTGTTTGCCGATATGAAAAGTTTCATAACTACCCGCCTCATATATATGTATGGTTAGCCTGTACACGCCTTAAGGGTTGTACAGGTAATACAAAACGTAGATAGATGAAGGGGGCAAAAGTGCCTATACAGGGAAGCGTCAAGAAAGGAATTCCATACGTAGAGTGTCCGCTGTGTGGCCGTCCTTGTGAAGTGCGGACAACACGGAAGGGCCTCCCCTTTTT
>JALTFO010000263.1 GCA_027007005.1 Candidatus Bipolaricaulota bacterium
TGATGTCTCTACCGCAGATTGTCAAAGGTCTATCGAGCATCGAGGCATTGCGCATCCCGTACGATGGCGGCACGATTCGCTTGGACAGCCTGCGTGAATTCAAGCTGAGCGTTCGCCGCTACTCCTATGATTCAGCATCAGATACGATGCGCGATCTGCAGACTGGAACCGTTTACAAGAATGTTAAAGGGTTCTACACATCAGATAATGGAGACGAGCTATATCCCGGATTCAAGGTGTGGATGGGGCTGACGAACTACCTGGCGCTCATCCTCAATCCCCTCGTTTCCGGCCCGTTTGCACGCGTCTTCGGATGGACCATCATCTTCGCGGGGATGTCTGTGCTTACTACGTTCATTCTCGGCCTCTTTCTCGCCATCTTGTTAAATGACCCCTACCTCAGATTTAGAAGGTTCTATCGCGTACTCGTTATCGTCCCCTACGCCCTGCCAGCCTTCATCTCCATCCTGATCTGGCATGGTTTGCTGACCAATATGGGACTATTTAATCATGTGCTACTGCAATTATTCCACTTTTCAATCCCCTGGCTTGTGAACCCATTCTGGGCGAAGGTATCACTCATACTCGTCAATCTCTGGCTGGGATACCCGTACATGATGATCGTATCGCTGGGTGCGCTACAGTCGATCCCAGGGGAGCTGTACGAGGCTGCGCGCGTCGATGGAGCAACGTGGTGGCAACGCTTCTCCAAGATCACCCTGCCCCTTCTCCTCATACCGTTGGCACCACTTCTGATAGGTAGCTTTGCTTTCAATTTTAATAATTTCACTCTTATCTGGCTGCTCACTGAGGGTGGTCCACCGATCAGCGCGCGTACGGTGGCGCAATCGACGGACATTCTGCTGAGTTACGCTTATCGCCTCGCATTTCAGGGAGCAAGGGGGAATCAATTTGCTCTTGCAGCAGCGGTCTCGGTTGTCATATTCTTCATCATCGCCACAATCAGCGCGATCAATTTCCGCCTGACCGGCGCACTGGAGGACCTGAGCAAGAATGTATAGTAGACACACGCTTCTAGGCAGTATTATCAGGCACTTCGTGGTCTGGCTGTTCATCGGCTTTGCCGTCTTCCCTGTCCTGTGGATCTTCTCCGCGTCGATCAACCCGACAAACAACATCCAGGCGCAGCACCTGATTCCAAGGCATATCACCTGGAGCCACTATGTGGAGTTGTTCACTAACCCGCAGCACCCGTATGCGATTTGGCTGTGGAACAGCATCAAGATTGCCACTATCACCTCTTTCTTGACGGTCGTCCTCACTGCACTATCTGCATACGCATTCTCACGTTTTCGATTCAAGGGCAGGCGCGCCGGACTGCTAGGCCTCCTCCTTGTACAGATGTTTCCGCAGATGCTCGCCATGGTAGCGATCTACATCCTCCTCCTGAACGTTGGGAAGATCATCCCATGGATGGGACTGAACACCCATCCCGGGTTGATCATGGTCTACTTAGGCGGGGCAATGGGGTTCAACACGTGGCTGATGAAGGGATACTTCGACACAATCCCTCGCTCGCTAGAAGAGTCGGCAAAGGTAGATGGGGCCTCACAGTTCCAGGCATTCACCCGCATCATCCTGCCGCTTGCGCGACCGATACTAGCGA
>JALTFO010000264.1 GCA_027007005.1 Candidatus Bipolaricaulota bacterium
CCTTGAGGAAAATCTTCTCTTCTTCCACAGGCTCACGCGGTGCAACCAGGCGACCCGCCTCGGCCTCGCGGATTACCTCCCGCAGTATCTCAACAAACGCGGATGGCTCCATGGGTTTTCTAATGAACCGCTCCGCTCCCAGACTCAGGGCCAATTCTTCATCTTTGGGATCCGCATAGGTGGCGGTGTAGAACACAAACGGGATTGTCTCTAGGACTGCATCTTTCTTCCACTTTCGGCACAGGGTAAACCCATCCATCACCGGCATCAGAATATCGGTAATGATCACATCTGGAGGCGAGGCGTGAGCCTTCTCCAACGCCTCAGCCCCATCCTGCGCCAAGGTCACTTCGTAGCCGAACCCGTTCAAGAGCACCTGCAACATGTAGAGGTTCTGTTCGTTATCATCAACGATCAAGAGTTTGGTCATAGCTCACCTCCAGTGCGATTTTCGATTGCCGCGATTCGAGTCAGAGATCATGTCTCCTTTATTCTTAGTTTTATCACTTTTTCATTTGAAAAGCCAAGATCGGGAATCCAAAATCCTTACAGGTATTGCTCAACCTCGGCAATGAATGTATCCGCATTGATCGGCTTCTCAATATAGCCGGTGCAACCCGCCGTTAAGGCTTTCTCTCTATCGCCAGCCATGGCATAGGAAGTCAGAGCGATGACAGGGATCTTGCCGTCTGCCTCGGATGTTCTTATTCTCCTTGTTGCTTCTAGGCCGTCGATGTCTGGGAGTTGAATGTCCATGATAATCAAGTCCGGTTTCTCTTGGATTGCCAGCTTTACGCCCGCGGTACCATCCCTCGCTGCGATCACTTCATACCCATTTTTCTCTAGGATAAAGGTCACTAGGTACAGATTTTGGTCATTATCCTCGATGACAAGGATCTTAGTTTTCATCTTTCCCTCCTATCTTTATCAGTGATCTTGTCGTCTTTGCGGTGACTTTTCATCCCATTGGCAGAGTGAAGGTAAAAGTACTTCCCTTCCCAGGGCCTTCGCTCTCGGCCCAGATCTTGCCGCCCAGCATCTTAACCAGCTTTTTGCAGATGGACAGTCCTAGCCCCGTCCCCTTGTGTCTGCGGGGAGGCTTAGTACCAATCTGTCGGAACATCTCAAACAGCTTGCCCTTATCCTCCGGGTTGATCCCGATGCCGGTATCCACCACTCGGGTTACAAGCCAGCCGTCGTTTACCTTACATTCAACGCGTACTGCTCCTTTATCGGTAAACTTGATTGCGTTGTTGAGCAGGTTGATGAGGATCTGCTCCACGCGTCGTCGGTCGCTTGTGATCTGGCCCACCTCCGGGCCTATCTTGACGGTGAGCGCCAGGTTCTTCTCCTTCGCCAGGGGAGTCACCGTCTGTACCACCTTCTCAATTGCCTCGCGTATGTCAAACGATTTGGCAATGATTTCTACCTCACCAGCTTCAATCTTGGAGATGTCCAGCACGTCGTTGATCAGGTCCAGCAGATGCCATGCACTATTGCGTACCATGCCCAGTTGCTTAGCCTGTTCGGCGTTCAAAGCACCACTCAGGCCCTGCAGAAGGATGTCGGTGAAGCCGAGGATCGAAGTGAGCGGGGTGCGCAGTTCAT
>JALTFO010000265.1 GCA_027007005.1 Candidatus Bipolaricaulota bacterium
TTGAGCTAGGCGAGCGGAAATATCCAGAATTCAAGATGGTACTAGCATTGACTGCCCAACAAGGCAGTGCACCGGGTGCCGACAAGCGGAGCAGGTGAGAGCTTACGCGTGAGTCCGGAGTGTCGATACTGATTGACTCTTCTTCGCGAGGGCTGTATTCTCTGCTCATGGATAGACAACATGCGGTCAAGTACAAAATGGCGGATAGGCAGCCCGATGGGTTCGTCCCGGGAACGCCGGCGGAACGGATCGCTCTTGTCTGGCCGCTCACGTTAGAGGCGACATCCTTAAGCAAACGCTACGATGCTAAACGAAGATTACAGAGACACGTAACCCGCGTTGCACGACGAGAAGGTTAGATTTCTTCTCGTTCGAGCATATGCAATGGCCGCCCACGGTTATCCGCGCGCAACTATGGATATTGATATCTGGGTCATGCCTGCGCTGGAGAATGCGGAGGCAGTGCTTCGGGCATTGCGTCGTTTCGGTGCTCCTCTACAGAGCATGACTCAGGAAGACCTCCAGACGGACGGCACTGTCTTTCAGATCGGAGTGGCGCCAAGACGAATTGATATTATCACCGCCGCGTCGGGGCTTGACTTTGAGGAAACATTCAAACGCTCGATTGCTGTTGATATTGATGGAATCGATGTACATATCCCATCGCTTGCCGACCTCATCCGCAACAAGCGTGCTTCAGGACGCACGAAGGACCTTGCTGACGCCGAAGCCCTGGAAGAGATCCGGAACTCTGAACAGGACAATGCCAGTTGAGCAATCCTTGCTGCTCATAACTAGGCGCATGTGAACAGCTCCGTCAGGATGAAGCGAAGATCCATACCAAGGAAGACCGCCGCTATTGCACCACAGATCGATGAGCACTGGTAGCAATGGCTTATGTACCTGCGCACACTGCTCAATACTGCTGGTTTAAAGCACGGGACCTCTATCCTCTTGGTGATTTCCGGAATATCCGAATCTTCTAGTTATGCAGAATCTCCCTAGCTACCGTAATCGTGACGTTATATTAACCTGTAACCAGAGTCCTGGCCAAACATTCTTGAGTTCCCGTTGACATTGATAGATCTAACGACTACAATCGCATGATAGCGCGAGAGGGGGCTACCGGAAATGGTGATTTTGTGTAGAATAAGTAGTTACCCTGTCAACGCGCGCCCTGCGCGTTAATGGGAATCGCTGACGACACATGACAGAAACGCGACTGGAAGAGAACACCTTCTACGATGGTTCGGTTACATTGGTCGACGCCGTTGGCATTACGGCAGCGACCATGGATGAGGCGGCTTTGTTCATTGAGAAGAGAGATGTCATTGTTGAATATCTTGCGAATCGATGGGAAAAGTCGATTCGCGGTCCGTTGAAAACCAAATTCGCTCTTGAGCTACCAGAACTCCACGTCGCTACATTTGGCGATTCCATAATTCTATCCCGGCAGTCGACGAGCACAGAGAATATTATCGCTTCTTTAGGAATTCATATCAGGCCAATCGTCCCGGCGGCACTGCTGAATGGAATACGTTTCCGAGGGGCTACAGGCGTCGGGAAGTTCATTCGCCAGGAGAATACGATACTGGGGCCAGCCGTAAACGATGTGGCACGGTGGTACGAGGAAACCGATTGGTTTGGGGTAATCGCGACACCGAAAACGGGACTTAAGATCAGCGAATCCTGCGAGTACTTTGGCAACGAGGAAGAATTCGCGAAGTTCTTCGTTCAGTACGACGTGCCGTTGAAGAACGGGAAACGGCAGCGAATGTGGGTGTCTGCTTGGCCAATGGACCTCCTGGAATTGCAGGGTAATGATCTTCCTGCACGAAAAGTGCTTTTGGAGTGTCTGGGCGGATTTGAAATCCCGCGAGGAACTGAAAGCAAGTACTACAACACCCTCGACTTCTTTGACTGGTACGTTGAAAAGTTCGGAAGCAGTTTAGCGAATGATGCAAAAGACTTGGTCGAGCCCGAACGTCAGCAGGAGGCAGGGTAACCAGTCACTGGAGCCGACGTGCTGCCGCCGTGGCAAACTCACGTGCGGCGAAAATGGAAACGTGGTACGATGGTTTGAGCCGCCAAGGGATGGTCCGCACGCGGCTCAGCTCAATCGTTAGCTGCATAGAGGAAAAGGAATCGAGAGATACATGGCTCTTTCAGATTACATTGCCCGTTTCACCGAAGTCGCGCGGAAGGCGCGATCGGAGTCCAAACTCGAAGGCGAATTCAACCAGATACTTAAAGAATGCCTACACGAGTTCGGGATCCCATTCGACCCTCATGTCAACGAGACCCTGAAAAGCATGGGGCTCTCGCAGGTCGATGCGGATCGGCCGGACGGCGTATTCGGGCACATCGTTTACGACTATAAGGCACCCGGCGTGCTGTCATCCGCGAAGGGCCTCCAAGGGGCCGAGGATCAAGTTGAACGTTACTTGGACCGAATTACCGGGGGCCATGCAGACGCACCCGACGCATGCGCAACGTGGTTCGGGTACGTCACCGACGGTAGAACGCTTGTCTACTGTAGATCAAACCGCCGCTCCTGGCAATGGTCTCGCCCTCTTCCGCTCACAGAGAGCACGCTTCTTTTTCTTGTCCATGCCTTCCGCTCCCTGCAACGCAAACCCTTGACCGCTCCGCTCCTTAGTGAAGCATTCGGCAAGGAATCCGATGTCGCCCGTGAGCTCATCCGCGTGATGTGCTCTCACCTATCCAAGCCGAGACACAAGACGAACATGCTTTTCCGAGAATGGAAACGCCTTTTCGAACAGGTTTCAACATACGGTCTCGACCAACTTCCCTCATTGAAGAGATGGGCTGCGGACAACGGCATTGCGACGAAAGATGCATCGCATATTCTGTTCGCTATACACAGCTACTACAGCCTTGTTGTAAAGATCGTCACGTCCGAACTGCTGTCTATCTCCAGCCACAGCACTTTTTCCGTGTGCGATGAAGTCACAGCGACTTCCACTATCGACGATCTCCACTCGGTGATGAGCCGCATCGAAAATGGTGAGTACTACCGGCGCTATCGCATAAGTAACTTCTTAGAAGGGGACTTCTTCAGTTGGTACATAGACGAACGCTCCCGCCCCCTGGCGGACGCAATTCGCGGTGTTGCTCGCGAGTTCCTTGAGTTCGAGCCCGCTAGCGCGATTCTTGTACCAGAGGCCAAGCAAGACCTCCTCAAGGAATTCTACTCATCGCTCGTGGACGAACAAATCCGTCACGACCTTGGGGAATACTATACACCTGACTGGCTGGCCGAACATCTCCTTGACCGGGCAGGCTACCATGGGGAGCCTGATCGCAAGGTGTTAGATCCCGCCTGCGGGTCCGGCACATTCCTCGTAGAAGCAATCAACAGGTTAAAACGAGGTTGCGTAAAGGCGGGGCTTTCTCCTCTTGAGACCCTTGCCACAATCCTTGCCAACGTCAAGGGGCTCGACCTGAACCCGCTGGCTGTGATCTCCGCTCGCGCCAATTACATCCTCTCAATCTACGACCTCGTTTTCGATCTTGGACAGGACATCGAACTGCCCGTCTACCTCGCCGACTCTATCAATGTCCCTGTCGAGAAAGAGGACGACGATGGTCATAAATATCTCGAGTACTTTCTGGATACAGAACTGGAGGACTTTGTTCTCGAACTTCCATGGGAACTAGTTCATGCGCAAGTGATGGGGCATGTGCTCTTGGCTTGTGAGGACGCGGTTTCCCATGGCCAGTCCTTCGAACGGTTTCTCCGGACGATTCGGTCGCTTCCGGAAGTTGAACCGCACCTTTCGGACCCAGTGCTCGGCCACTTGGCCAGATTCTATGAAGTCATCGAATCGCTTGAAGCACGGAATTGGGACAAGATTTGGTGTCGAATCATCAAGAACAATTTCAGTCCGCGTGGGTTTGCACCGTTTGACCTTATAGTCGGAAACCCCCCATGGGTGCGATGGAGTCGTTTGCCCGAGACTTATCGTAAACGGGTGAAAGGGTTCTGCAACTACTACGGACTTGTTTCAGGCCGAGGATATTCCGGTGGCATCGAGAGCGACATTTCTACAGTCATCACATTCAGCGCAGCCGACAACTGGCTCAGAGATGGGGGAACTATTGCGTTCCTCATTACTTGGACGGTGTTCAAGTCCGGGTCCGCACGTGGATTCCGACTGTCCAAGCTGCCGGCTGATGCTGGCCTTCGTATTACGACGATTGAGGATCTTACCCGTATTCAACCATTCCCGGACGCAACAAACGAAACCGCAGTTTACGTTGCGAAGAAGGTGCGGCCCGCCAGCAAAGCACAATTCCGCCGGACTGATTGCAAGATATGGGTGCCTCAGCGCGGCAGGTCCCGTATCCCTGCAGCGACGTCACTCAGCGAGGTCTACGAATGGTGTGAAATACGCGACGGTGCCGCCTGTCCAGTTCGCGAATGGGGCACTCCCCTCTTTACCGGTGACATCGCTCACTATCGGCAATCTGCGTTCCTACGAGGAAAGAGCGACTATCTCGACTCCGCACACCGAGGTACCGTTTCTGACTGTGCTCGTGTCTATTGGGTCAAAGTACTAAAGTATTCAGAAGCGACTGGGCGCGCGCTCATCCGAACGCTCACGGAGGCTGAACTCCCGCGAGCGAGAGCAGTGGATCCGGTGGACGGCGTCTGGATTGAGGCTGATCTCCTTTATCCCCTTATCCGGGGGAGAGACCTCGGCCGATACTGTACGGAAACGGAGGGTTGGTACCAACTCATACCAAACGCGCATTATGAAAACGTCGAGACAGAAGAAGATTTCGCGGACAGCTATCCGCTCACATATTCCTACCTCAAGAACTATGAAGAGATCCTTAGAAACCGTTCCTCATACAAGCGCTACCAATCTCACCTTCCGTTCTATGTGATCTACTGCATAGGCGATTATTCCTTCAACCCATTCAAGGTTGTCTGGATGGAGCAACAGAACCCAGGGGCGTTCCGTGCGGCAGTCGTTTCGACCGATCCCAGCGCGGTTCTTCCCAACGCGCTGATTATTCCAGACCACAAGCTCTACTTCGGTTCGTTCACATCGGAAGAAGAGGCCCACTATGTCTGCGGATTCCTCAACTCCCTACCAGTACGAACATGGCTTGGCGGATTCTTGCTTGGGAAACAAATCGGCACGACTATATTTGAATTTATGAACGTGCCACTTTATAACGGGAGTGACAAGAGCTGCGCGGCAATCAGCGGAATGTCACAGACCGCACACAGCAATCGCGTCGGCTCTCGCCGCAAGGATTTCCTCGACGAGGAAATTGAAACAGAACTTGCTGAGCATGTGAAAGCAGTTTGTTCAGGGCGTAGTGAAAGAAGCAGCTAACAAGGCGCTGCACCGGACGGCAATTCCGCTGCGCTCCATTGCCGCCGGTGAGCTTGGTCGTTAGCTCCGGAGCTTTAGGCACGTCAATCTGCGATGTGATCAGGCGCCGTGGATTGAACGGGCAAGAGAAATATCATCAGCTTTCCCACTTTGTGCACAATCTCTGTCTTGTCAACACACAGTCGCTTTCTTCGACACATAACTCAGATCCGCTATCCAGTAAGAGGCACCGCTCAAAATCCACTATGTGACATGAAATACTACGAGTCGTCTCTTGCGGCACATCCCCGCTTTCCGGTACCATTCCGGCGCAATCACTGTCTAACAT
>JALTFO010000266.1 GCA_027007005.1 Candidatus Bipolaricaulota bacterium
TGATAACGACATTTTTGTGAATCTTTGAAAGCTTCCTGCCCTGTTCGATCATCCCGTCAGCGTCCAGGGCCGTCGCCTCGGCGCTCACCGGGCCGTTCACAATATCGCAGATCTCAGCAATGATCTTTTCAAACGGGCGCTTCTCGCGTGCCACGAGCGACGGATTTGTCGTCACGCCATCGATCAGCCAAGCCATCTCGGCAATCTCGGAAACATTTGCCGTGTCAATGAAGAACTTCATAACTCCTCCTTTTCCCCACGCAAAGATCGTACCTGCACCAAGTTTACTCGGTCGGCACCGCCTTTCCCATCCATCTCTTTTGGTGTCTCCAGGATGAACGGCAGATCGCGCAGTGACGGGTGATTGACCACCAGCGAAATCCCCGATATCCCGATCTTCCCATCCCCGATATGCGCATGGCGATCGCGCCTGGAACCAAGCGGGAATTTAGAGTCGTTCAGATGGATGAGTTTAAGGCGACTCAAGCCGATCTCGCGGTCGAACTCATCGAGCGTCTCTTTTAGACCCGCTGGGGTGCGCAGCTCGTACCCGGCAGCAAACGCGTGGCAGGTATCGAGGCAGACACTGACCCGGTGCGAATCGGTTAGGCCATCGATAATCGCTCCAATCTCAGAGAAGGTTGTCCCCATTGTCGTCCCCGCTCCAGCGGTATCCTCAAGGAGAACCTGCACGTTTGGATACTCTCTTGCGACATCGGAGCTGAGAACGCGGTCGAGGGCGCAAGTTACACGTGCGATCCCTGCTTCAACCCCACTGCCCTTGTGTGCCCCGATGTGGGTAACGATATGATTGATCCCGAGGAGTCCCGCCCGCCTGATCTCCTCAATGAGCGCGTTGATCGACCGCTCGTAGAGCGCGTCGTCGGGGCTTGCCAGGTTCAGCAGGTACATCGTGTGGATGACGATGTACTCCACAGATGAGCGAGCAAGGCGTTCCCGGAACGAGCTTACAACCTCGCCAGTGATCTCCTTCATCCGCCAAGAGGAGGCATTGTGGGAGAATATTTGCATCGCGTTCATGCCGAGTGATTCCGCTTCATCGATCGCGGAGGAAAATCCCTTTCCGATCGATAGATGACAACCAAGAAGCATGATACCTCCTCGCACCCAGAGTAGATCACCATTGTCTATCTGCGAGGAGCAACTTACAACTATGGCAAAGTTATGAACTACTTGCTACAGCGTTTGCGGCATCGACCAAGCCAGCCCCAAACTGGCGATCTGTCCCGCTGCTTCCAAGATCGATCGACGTATTCTTGAGGAGAGCTATCGCCTGCGATCTTGATATCCCTGGATGAGAGGAAAGGATGAGGGCGAGTGTTCCTGCTACGTGCGGCGCAGCAAAGGATGTGCCAGAACTCGTCCCTGCGTATCCGCCAGGGAAGATTGAGGTGACCTTCTCCCCGGGAGCGGCGACGGCAACGTCACTTCCGTAGTTGCTGAAGCTCGCCAGGTGATCACTGCGGTCGGTCGCGGAGACTGCGAGAACACTCGAGTACTTACCTGGGTAGCTCACCTGCGATTTGCCATCGTTTCCCGCTATGCCAACGACGATCACTCCGTGCTGCGCGGCGCGTTTGAGCGCCTGTTCGAGGATGAGCGGGGGCTTGCCATTGGCGTAGATGCTCATGTTGATGATGTCGGCCCCGTTATCGACTGCGTAATTCACTGCTGCGGCAAATTTCTTCCAGTCAGATCCGTAGAACAGGTTCTTTGAGTCGAGGAGGCGCAAATCCATGATTCTCACTCCGGGAGCGACGCCCGCGGCCTTATCCTCTCCGGGTTGGGCGGCGATGATCCCAGCGACGAACGTACCGTGCCAGTGGATCTTCGACCCGACGAGCGAGCTATTGTCGTTATCACGAAAGTCCCATCCGTGCACGTCATCGATATAGCCATTGTGATCATCATCGATTCCGTTACCTGGGATCTCTCCGGGATTTGTCCAGATCTTTCCTTGGAGTTGCGGCACGCTCGTATCGATCCCAGAGTCGATCACCGCTACGACAACGTCCTTCGATCCGGTAGTTCGAGTCCACGCTTGCGGCGCTTGGATTCTTTCGATTCCCCACGACAAGGAATCGGGGCTTACCGGCGTGACCGTTCCAGTCGTTCCAGCTCCGCCAGCGATGATTGGACCGCGCGACCCTGCAAGTGAGACCATGAGAAGAAGAACCAGTCCCAAGATTCCTAGAAGCTTACTGTATCTCTTTGTATTCATCTTCGGCAACCCGGCTGCCCGCATGGGGCCCGTGGCTTTGCGTCACCTCCTCGCGAAGGGTTTGCCTTTTCGGATTGATTACACTGTTCAATCCCTTTATCTAGTTGTTACCATCATATCGATTATACCTCACTTGCCACCTGCGTAGACAAGACCCGTTGCTGAGCAAGGCTTAGATGGATAAGCTAGCCTGACGAGGTGATCACGCGGATGAAATACAATGTGGCGATAATCGGTGCTGGTCCTGGCGGATACGTTGCCGCTATTCGCATGGCGCAGCTCAAAATGACCGTTGTGTTAATCGAGGAGCGCGACCTGGGCGGCGTTTGCCTAAATCGAGGGTGTATTCCCACAAAGGCGCTCTACTCGGCGACTAAGCTGATAGAACGGGCAGAGAGTGCGTCCACGATGGGGATTTCCTTTGCTGCACCGAGCGTCGATTTGCCTGCGCTTGCCACATGGAAGGAAGGGGTTGTTTCGCGCTTGGTAAGCGGTGTTGCTACGCTCCTCAAGGCGAACAAGGCGACGGTCATCTCCGCTCGTGGAACGATCGCTTCACACGGGAGGATCGATCTCTCCACGGGCGATACGGTCGAGGCCGAGAGAATCGTCGTTGCCACTGGATCATTCCCGGTCGAGATCCCCGGATTCAACTTCGATAACCCGCGTGTTTGGTCGTCCGACGACGCCTTGGCACTCACCGAGGTGCCCGATAGATTGCTAGTAATAGGAGGCGGAGTGATCGGCCTAGAGATCGCCACGATCTACAATCGCCTCGGGAGCAAAGTGACGATCTTGGAGATGATGGCGGAGATTCTTCCGGGAATCGACCTCGATCGGCGCACCATTGCTACGTTGAAGCGCTCGCTGAAAGAACAAGGGATCACGATCAGGACCGACACTGCCGCTACGTCCTTGGAAGAGACGAAGAGCGGTGCGGTAATCCACACGAAGACCGGTGACATGTTCCCGGCCGATCGTGTCCTCCTAGCTGTGGGGCGAAGGCCAAACTCGCGCGGCATCGGTCTGGAGAAGGTTGGTATCGAGCCGGATCGCCGTGGATTCATAGAAGTCGATGAAGACCTGCAGACGAGCGTTCCTGGCATGTACGCGATCGGCGACATCGTGCCCGGGCCGATGCTTGCGCACCGGGCATCGAACGACGCCCTCGTGCTCGCCGTATACTTAGCAACCGGGAAGCATAGCGGAAGGGACCGGGTGATCCCCCAGGCGATATTCACCGATCCTGAAGTTTCATCCGTCGGACTCTCCGAGGCGCGCGCCAAGAAAGAAGGAATCGAAGTCATCGTCGGCCGCTTTCCATATGCTGCGCTCGGCAAGGCTCTGGGGATGAACGAGGCGGGCGGATTCTTCCAGGTTGTGGCTGAAGCAAACTCCCATCGCCTTATCGGAGCGCAGATCATCGGTGCGGACGCTTCCTCGCTCATTGCCGAGGCATCTGTTGCAGTGCAGAATAATCTACCCTTGGAGGCGATCGCAGATAGCGTGCACGCTCATCCAACCCTCCCCGAAGGGATGAAAGAGGCGGCAGAGGCCGCCCTCGGCCGGGCGATCCACGCGGTCAATCGATGACGAGAGGTGGGATTACGGACTAGATGAACAGCTAGAAAGAGATCCTCACGCTGGTGCAGAAGCATTTCACCACGAAGAACTCGAAGAGTGGCATCTGATAACTTTCAAACGCGACGCCTGCTTGTGGAATCTAAGGGCACCCTAGACCGGGCGCAAAACTGATGAAATCGAGGTTTAAGAAACACCATTGATCCCTTCGTGGTGAATTCTCTTCTTAGACTCGCAAGGAATGCTGCTACAGCAATGCGGCTAGAGTGCACAGATGCACTTGACGTATTGTGCGTGTATAGATACAGTAGGTGAAATGCTGGTCTAACAAGGGAGTAACGATGCATTCAATGCAAGCTCGGATAGTGATCACGGTACTGGCTGGTCTTTTGTTGATTGGGCTTGTTGGTGTTGCCGGTACAGTGACGTACACCAACGACACCAATGCAGTTGCGACCGGGCTTGAGCTGGAGTTTTCCGCTCCGGCTACCATCACCTGGCACAGTGGGAAGTTCAGTAAGCAAGATCCGGGTGGATTTGCAACTGAGTTCAAGTTCAGCGGTGGATCTGTAAAGCCTGGTGATACCTTCATGATCTCGTGGGGACCGGCTGCAGTGAAGGTGGTTGAGCATAGATGGGTGACTGCATCGAGCGGTGCGTTGGTTCCAGGGAGCGATTCTTCAGCAGATGACTCGTCGGGCAACACAACGGCCGCCGCTCCCGAGCAGGTGAAGCCGGCGCAACCATGGACTATGACCGATAAGTATGGGAACACGGACATCATGGACGATGATGACATCGTGCTGCATTTAGGTGTACCGGCCTCGCAGGTAGAGAAGATTGTATGGTATAGGAACGACATAACTATGCGCTTCATCAATCCAGAAGAGAAGGTGACGGTTCTAACGAACGATTTGATGAAGACGTTCGATGGGAATCCTTTAGAACATTCACCGGCCAGTTCACATACTGATCATGCAATTGCAGGTTATGATTACCTTGCAAAAGTCTATCTTAAAGATGGCACTGCTAAAGACTTAGAAACAACGATCGAGAGCACATTTAGATGGCGTCCTAAAGAGGTCTTTGCTGACATGCAAAGTAACTGGATGGGGAAAGTTCGTGCTTTACCGTATGAGGATTTAGTTGGCTTTTTTAAGAAGCTGCATAATGATAGCTTCACTGGAATCTCTTTAGAGCCTGTCCAAGAAAGCATGTTGCCTGCTTAACGCGGGCGAGCCTTTCCCACTCCCTTCTTCTCCATTGATCGTGACTCCTCAATCGAGAAGTCGTAGCGGGTTCTTACCCTCTCAGTAGGGCAGGTGTACACACCATTGACCGCACACAATCACTTACTGAGCCCGTACTGCCCCAACCTCATTCCATCGCTTGACTCGCTCTCCATCCGCTCCGCCATAGTTTCAACAGGTTGTGCGTCGTACACCACAATGACCACTCCACACGTGCCTTGTTTAACCCACGTAACCTGAACCGCACTAGACCTCGCATCACCATCTGCCCAAACACCGCTTCAATCGTTGACCCTCGTTGTTTGTACGCCGCACGTCCTCGTTTCGTCAATAGCTTCCTCTCCATGCGCTCTCTTGCCGTTAACCCGCTAGGTATCCGTCCCCGTGGCGGCGGTGCCTCCCGCATCGCCTGGCGTTGCTTCCAGTCCTTCGTCGTGGCAATGAATAGCTCCGTCTCCGCACTCTCTAGCTTCGCGTTCTCCTCACTCCAGTACCCCGCATCCGCCAATACCTCATCGGGTCGCGCCCCCGCTTGCTCTTCACATCTCTTGAGCATCGGTCCTAACTGCCTTACGTCGTTCTCTTCCTGCGTCAGGCCCTGCGCTAC
>JALTFO010000267.1 GCA_027007005.1 Candidatus Bipolaricaulota bacterium
CGCACTGCGTCAGACCGGTGTACGCTGCGAAGGGATAAACCTGTTCCTCGCCGACGGGAAGGCCGCCGGTCAGGAAGTGTTCCACGTTCACCTGCATGTCTTTCCTCGCTTTGCAGGCGATGGCTTCGGTCTACAGCCAGGACCGAACTACACCAACCTGCCGAGCCGCAAGGAACTTGACGCGCTGGCCGCAGTAATTCGGACAGGAGTGGCAAGCACTTCGCCGTGAGTACAGCTCCTTAACCCAAACGGACACAAAAGTAGGTGTTCAGGCAAGACATCACCACTTACCTACACCGGTTTTCTTGCTTCAATGCGATATTCCCTTAAATACATCCGTATGCCATATTTCACTCCTATTTTCGCCAACGTGCTTTCATGAGGATTCAACAGTATCTTACCCGTCTGCTCTATCTGTAGGAGCTCGAAACCCGTCTCAACCAGTATTCCTTCGTATCCCTTACCCTGTTGGGGAAACCGCTTGAGCCAGGCCTCCTGTTCTGCGTCAGGCAGTTGTTTAAAGGATGACGGATCCACATCAGCATCCGCCATAAACAATCGACCATCTGGTTTAAGAATTCGGTAGGCCTCAGCTAGAGCCAGGTGACTCCCCTCAATATTGGAAAATCCACCAGAACTGTCCACACAATCAAAGCAGTCGGAGCGGAGCGGACACCCTTTTACATCAAACTGTGCAAAGCTAGCATTCTTCCACAGATGATTTTGGTCATTAAACTTCTTCCACTCGACCAAGATCCACAAACCAATATCGTTTGCGAGTAACGTTGCATTCGGATCCATGTCGAGAATCAACGGCATAAAGCCCCCGCCGGGACCACACGCTATCTCCAGTATGAGCCCTCCTTGTTTGACAATCCTCTGAATCCATGCGTAGCGGTCGCTCGCTGGGCTCCAATCCTGTAGACTGGCCTTCCAATTCTGTGAAATGAGCGTGTCACGCCGTACCCCGTGTTCCGTCAGCAATGATTCTACTTGTGCATCCGTCCCCCAGCCGTCATCTTCCGGGCGCACAAATGATGGAATGCCGTCTTTGACATCCGCATAGCGAATATCATCTTCATCCACGAGACATCCACTTGTCCAATGCCCTCCTTTCATCTCCCCGATGTAGTGAAGGGGCCTCCTCTCTATGGGAGTTACGAACAGGTTCTGAAATGATAGATGCATAAGCACGTTCCCTTTTAGGTTTTACACCGTTACTTAGCGTGCATCAGGGTTGCAGCACGTAAAGATTATTCATCAAGCCAGCATGGGACATAAAACCGTGTTATCAAGTCTATCACATACTCACGCACCAAGCTTCTGCTCTTCCTCTTAATGCGTATCAGAGCAATCTCGTCTACCACCGAGGTACGCACTCCCCGCCCTAAGTCTCTGCTAATACCATCACCGACTTATCGTGCTCGGCCACTTACAGGCAACAACTCTGATATCCCTCAGTTGCCGCCCAAGCTGACCAGATCCTCCACCAAACCATCATCCGGCTGGTAAGGAATCGTTATCTGGCCTGAATCAGCGTGTGTTTTATTCCACTCCGCGGCGGTAGAGACTGCGTTCTCGCTGCGCGCCCAGGCCCGC
>JALTFO010000268.1 GCA_027007005.1 Candidatus Bipolaricaulota bacterium
CCTTCCAGGAACTTGAACAGCCTCTCGGCGTGCTCCTTCTCCTGGTTGGCCGTCTCTTCAAATATTGCCTGTATCTGGACGTATCCATCCTTCTTCGCCTTGCTAGCGTAATAGGTATAGCGGTTCCTGGCCTGCGACTCGCCGGCAAACGCCGTCAGCAGATTCCTCTCCGTGCGTGATCCTTTAAGCTTCATAACCATCCTCCTTATTCTGGTCTTTCTCTGTTCCCTACGAACTCAACTAACCCAACAAACTCCATGAACCCAATAACTCAAAGCACTCATTTCTGGCAACCAGGGCAGAAGTATGTCGACCTTCCAGCCTGCACAATGCGTACGATCTCTTCCCCACAACGAGGACACTTCTCACCCGCACGCCCGTAGACGGCGAGCATGCTCTGAAACTTGCCGTAGTCCCCGTAGGCGTCCTTGTAATCAGAGACCGTGTACCCGAACGTGGTTCCCATTTTGTCGATCGCCTCGCGCAGCACCGACCGGATCGCACGATGCAACCTTCCCACCTCATTCTCAGAAAGCGTGTTCGCCTTTCGCCTCGGATCGATCTTCACCCGCCACAGCGCCTCGGACGAGTAGATGTTTCCCAATCCGGCGATCTTCTTTTGATCCATCAACAGCGGCTTGACCGGCGCGCGGCTGCTGGCCACGAGCTCGTGCAGCTTTTCGGCGGTGAACTCGCCGGATAGCGGCTCTACCCCCAATTCATATGGGAATCCATCCTGGACGAACTCGGCTGTGCCGAGACGACGCGGGTTGATGAAGTAGATTTTCTTATCATTATCGAGATGGAGGATGAAGCGCGTGTGCTTCTCCTCCGCCGCAGAACAAATGAGGGCGAGTCGGCCGGACATGCGCAGGTGCACGATGAGCGAACCGCCTTCTGCGAGATGGATGACGATGTACTTGCCCCGGCGCTCGACCCGTTCGATAGTCCTGCCGGCAATCTTGTCGCGGGGTAGATCGAGCCTCTGATCGAGCACGTCAACCCGTTCGATTTGCGCTCCGGCGACGCTGTTCAGTCCACGCACGATCGTCTCCACCTCGGGAAGCTCAGGCATCCTTTTCTCCTTGCACTTGCAATGCGGTATTCTTCTTGAGTTCCTTCGCGCGGCAATGTGCGCACACGCCGTAGATGTACGTCTGTACCGACTCCACCTGATGTCCATCAACGACGTCCCCTTCCTGCACCGCGTGTGGAAGGTCGATGTCGTATACCCTTCCGCACACGCGACAGAGGAAATGGGGATGAGGAGAGGTCATGATATCGTAGCGTGCCGCCTGCCGAGAAATAGTCAGTTCCCTGATCGCCCCTGCGCGCTTCAGCGCGTCGAGCACGTTGTACACGGTCGCCTTGGAGAGGGAGGGAAAACTATCCTTCACCCCCTGGTAGACCTCATCGGCCGTCGGGTGAACGAGGTTCTTTTCCAGGTATTCAAGCACCGCGACCCGCTGAATTGTGGGCATCAGTCCTAGCTTTCGTAGTCTTGCAGACTCCTCTTGGTGATCCATATTAGAACTATTATAGTTTTAGAATCATTAAAAATCAAGCCCGCGTTCCCTTCCATGCCTATTGGATGCCATTGCCATCGCGAGGTAGACTTGTTTGACGTCATTTGTTAGTTAAGCAAGAAAGGGAGGTGTAGATGAAGTTTCCAACGCACAAGACTAAGATTGTCTGCACTATCGGGCCAGCCTCCGATAAACAGCGCGTCCTCGAACGGATGATCCGCCAGGGGATGGATGTCGCTCGCCTCAACTTTGCTCATGGAGACTTCGAGAGCCACGCGCGGTCGATCGAACGCATCCGCGCAGCAGGCCTTAAGGTCGGAAGAAGAGTCGCCATCATGGCCGATCTTCCCGGGCCGAAGATGCGCGTCGGGAAGCTGGCTGTTGAACCGGTGCGGCTCGTGCGCGGTGAGCGAATCGCGCTGACCAGCGAAGAGATCCTTGGAGACGCCAAGCGTATCTCTGTCAGTTTCTCAGCCTTAAGCAAGGTCGCCCGCCGCGGCGACGTGATCTTCTTAAACGATGGGTTCATCAGGCTCAAGGTAGAGGAGACGAGCAGTGATGAGGTTCATTGTCGCGTCGTAGTCGGAGGAGAGCTGCGTTCGCACAAAGGGGTCAACCTCCCCGGAACGGATCTTGGGATCAGTGCGGTGACGGAAAATGATCGCCACTTCCTCGAGTTTGCCTTGGATCAAGGGGTGGATGCGGTCAGCATCTCGTTCGTGCAGGGACCCGAGGACATCCAAGCAGTGCGAAAGATAGCGTCTGCGCATGGGAAGAACCCGTTTGTGATTGCCAAGATCGAGCGTGCGGTGGCGATCCGTCGGATCAGAGCGATCATGGAGGTGACCGACGGGATCATGGTCGCCCGCGGCGACTTGGGTGTGGAGACCCCAATTGAGGGAATTGCTATGCTGCAGAAGCGCCTGATTCGTCAGGCAAATCTGCTTGGAAAGCCAGTGATCACTGCCACTCAGATGCTGGAATCGATGGTGACGAACACCCGCCCTACCCGCGCAGAAGCGACTGATGTCGCCAATGCCATCCTCGATGGTACCGATGCCGTCATGCTATCGGAAGAGTCAGCTATTGGCGCGTACCCCGTGGATGCAGTCGGTATGCTTACGCGGATCGCCAGGGCGACCGAGGGAAACCACTTAGACTACGGATTCAACGATTACCTCTCCCCGAGCGCTTCCGCAGGAGGAGAGCTGATCGAGGAGACGATCGCATCGAGTGTTGTTGCTACGGCGCGGCGGCTACATCCCAGGCTGATCGCCATTCCCACACGTACCGGGGCCACAGCCCGCCGCGTCACGCGCTACCGGCTGCGCCCTTGGATCGTCGCGCTCAGTCACAACCAGATGACTTGCCAGCAGCTTACCTTCTCATACGGAGTCTACCCCGTCTACATCGAAGGGGATCGGCACGACTGGCACAGGATTCTCGTCGATTGGTGCAACAGGGAGGGTGTAACATCGGGAATCGTGATCATGACGCAGGGATCCTCTCGCCGCAACCCGGATCGTACCAACCAGATTGAGGTCTTTTCCTTGGGAGGGGATGGCGTGGATGGATAGGAAACATTGTGGAAACTGTGCGATAGGCGATAATCTATACGGTTCATGAAATGAAGGAGGAACGATGGATACAACAATTCAAAAACTACACGCCCGCGAGATCCTTGATTCGCGCGGTAATCCCACAGTTGAGGTGGAATGCACTCTCGCTTGTGGTACGTTTGCCCGCGCTGGTGTCCCCTCTGGCGCATCGACTGGCATACATGAGGCCGTAGAACTGCGCGATGGCGACAAGAAGCGCTTCGGAGGAAAGGGAGTTCTGAATGCCGTGGCAAACGTCAACGATAAGATCGCTGACAAAGTGATCGGAATGGACGCACGCAACCAAGTGCTGATCGACGAGGCTATGATCGCTCTCGACGGCACGCCGAACAAGGGAAACCTGGGAGCAAACGCCATCCTTGGGGTCTCGCTTGCTGTATCACGTGCGATGGCTACTGCCACTGGGATTCCCCTTTACCGCTACCTCGGTGGGCCGACGGTGCATCGCCTCCCCGTTCCGATGATGAACATTATGAACGGTGGCGTGCACGCCCACTGGCAGGGAGCGGATTTTCAGGAGTACATGATCGCTCCGTACGGCGCGAGCACCTTCCGACAGGCGTTGGAATGGGGAGCGGAGGTGTACCACGCCCTGCAGTCGGTGATCAACAAGAAGGGCATGAGTGTCGGCGTCGGTGATGAGGGAGGGTTCGCGCCGCATGTATCATCAAACCATGAACCGCTGGAGCTGATCGTAGAAGGGATCAACGCAGCCGGCCTCACGCCGGGGAAAGATGTCGGTGTGGCGATGGACCCCGCTTCAAGCGGTTTCTTTGAGGACGGAAAGTATCTCCTGCGCACCGAGAACAGGAAGCTGTCATCGGCAGAGATGGTGGACTACTACGAGAAGCTGGTGAAAGACTTTCCGGTAGTGCTGCTCGAGGATGGAATGGCAGAGGACGACTGGGATGGCTGGAAGCTGTTGAACCAGCGCCTCGGTGGGATCATCGAACTAGTCGGTGACGACCTGTTTGTGACCAACGTCGAGCGTATCGAGCGAGGCATCCGCGAGAACGCTGCTAACGCCACATTGATCAAATTAAACCAGATCGGCACGCTGACCGAGACGGTCGCCGCGACGCGGCTAGCGCAGTTCCACGGCTGGGGAGCGTTCGTATCCCACCGAAGCGGCGAGACAGTGGATAGCTTCATCGCCGACTTCACCGTAGGCCTCGACACCGGCCATCTCAAGACCGGAGCACCGGCACGCGGAGAGCGGGTGGCAAAGTACAACCAATTGATGCGCATCGAGGAAGAACTCGGTAGCGCTGCCACCTATGCTGGCAAGGACGCGTTCATCCGGCCGGTGCGCTTCTAGAATCATAGAATAACCGACCTTGCGACGATCAAATCAACTGATCGTCGCAAGGGCACTTGGGATGCACAAGAAACATAAGGAAACAAAAGAACATGGCTGACATGCCTATTGCCACACTAACGTTGAACCCCACGGTGGACGTGAGTTACACGATCCGCAAGCTGGTCACCGACCAGAAAGCACATGCCACAGGAACTCGGTATGATCCCGGTGGAAACGGCGTGAACGTGGCGCGTGGCCTAGTCTCACTGGGCGTGCACGCACACGCCTGCTTGATCACCGGCGGCGAGATCGGAATATTGCTTACACGACTACTTGCCGATCACGCCGGTTACCTCCACCCGGTGCAAGTGGATGGCGAAACGCGCATCAACTGTACCCTCCTCCAGGATAAGCCTCCTTTGCAGTACGAGGTTGATGGTGTCGGTCCGCTCGTCACAGACGACGCGATCGCTGAGATCTCCGACATATTCCTTAAATCTGCTGAAAACGGGATCGGTGTGCTTACAGGATCCATCCCTCCGGGAGTACACCGCGATGTCTACGCGAAACTCACGCGAAAACTACAGGAATGTAACGCCCGCGCGGTTGTCGATGCCCAGAGCAGCCTGCTGCAGGAGGCATTGCCGCAGCACCCGTACCTGATCAAACCGAATCGCTACGAATTGGAACTTCTCTGTGGGCGAAAGCTTCCGCGGATCGAGGATGTCGCCTGCGAGGCACGGGCACTGCACGAGGAAGGGGTCGAGCACGTCTGCGTGTCGCTCGGGGGCGAGGGCGCGATCTTCGTCAATGATAGCGGTGCCTATTATGCCCCTTCGCCGCAGGTCAAAGTGATCTCGACTGTGGGTGCGGGTGACTCCATGGTGGCCGGGTTGATCTTTGCATTGATGCAAGGGAAAGAATCATCCGAGGTCTTGCGCTTCGGGATCGCCTGTGGAAGCGCCACAGCGACCACACCGGGGACGCGCATCTTCACAGAGCCCGAAGCTAAAGCGCTGATGGATCGTATCAGCGTCGAGAGGTTGAAATAGCCGGCTTTATGCTGTTGCACAAGCCAAGGAGCAAGAGTAGTCTGCTATATCTTCTTAGCAACGCGTCTAAGCGTCTAATGCCTTACCCTTCGTGCTCTTTGGTGCGCCAGGCTAAGCCTGGCCGATCTTGTGGAGTGGCCTGTCTGCGTT
>JALTFO010000269.1 GCA_027007005.1 Candidatus Bipolaricaulota bacterium
TCTCAAAATCGGTCAAGAAGAGGCTGGCCTCGTTCCTTCCGCCAGAGGCTGGGCTAGGGAACCCGATCGACATGATCGCCACTGCCAGCTCCACAGACTACGAGCGCACGTTGCACGAAACGCTAAGCGAAGTCGACGCGGCGATCGTCATCTTCCGCCCGCCGATAGTCTTCAATGAACCGCCAGAATCCGTGGCGGATGGGATCGTGCGTGTGGCAGAGGAGAACCCGGGAAAGCCAATCCTCGTCTGCACTCTCAGCCGTAGCGCCAACCTAGCAACGTTTCGCGAGCGGCTCGCTGCTGCGAGGATACCGGTGTACACCATGCCCGAGACAGCAGTTGAGGCACTCGCTTCACTCTGCCGTGTGGGAGACCTGTGGCGCGTGCGACGGCCGATCGATCGCTACGTTAGCGTGGATAGCGATAAGGCACGGGAGATCGTCGAACAGGCGAAGAGTGCGGGTCAGGGTGCGCTGACATTTGCGCAAGGAGCCGATCTTCTCAACGCCTATCACATCCCCGTCTGCCCGTTCTCCTACGTCGAGGATAATGCTGCAGCGGGGGAATTTGCGGCAAAGGTTGGTTACCCGCTGGTCGCGAAGATCGATTCTGTGCATCTCTTCCATCGCTTCGAACACGGAGCGGTAATCACCGGGATCAGGGACGAAGAGGAACTTCGAGCTGCGCTTGATCGTTTACAGCAAGTGATCGAAAAGGAAGGTCTTTCCAATGGGCGGATCCTGCTGCAGCCGATGATCAAGGGACGGGAGCTGATCATGGGAGTGAACCGCGATCCGTCATTCGGCCCGGTGATCATGTTTGGGATCGGCGGAACGTTTGTGGAGGCACTGAAGGACGTATCGTTCGGGGTAGCTCCGCTGTCGATTGAGCACGCACAACTGATGATCCGCTCGATAAGGGCCTTTCCGCTCCTTGGCGAGTTTCGCGGCCAGCCGGCGGTCGACATCTCGCGCTTGGCGACGATCCTCCATCGACTGAGCCGATTGAGCCTGGACATACCGGAGATCTCCGAGATCGACCTAAACCCGTTCATGGCTGGGGATAATCTGGCAGCAGTCGACATCCTGATCAAGCTGTGAGGAACAGTGATCGGTGATGAGTGATCAGAAAGAACAAGGAGAATGAAACCTGTGCATGTGTAGCGTAGCACCCTGTCGACGTTGAGTAGCTGAGACTACTCACCGCCGAGTAGAGAGGAGGCGCGCAATTGTTTAGGACAGTGACTTCCGATGTATCCGTCGTTTCCAGCTGCGTGGCAAATAGCACCAGTCCATGTAACACGTTTCCTCCTCCCTCTCTAAAACTCCGTACGTCGGGTTTTCCCTGCCTGCGGCAGGCAGGCCCAGTACGGCTTCAAACTGGAATTCAACCACGACCTTCACCAGTGAGTGTGGGGTTAAGCGCAACGTCCGCATTCACCAATTCATTACCAACTTATACGTGGCCCAAGCTCCTGGTTCAGAGAGGAGCGTCTCCCCAGCATTTGCTGGTTCTTCCGTAGTCAAGCATTAAGCTCAAGCGGCACTCCCTTCACTATGGCCAACAGCACTCCAGTCCAGAGGCCCTT
>JALTFO010000270.1 GCA_027007005.1 Candidatus Bipolaricaulota bacterium
GTACTCGTGTGACCCGTCAAGGTACGGACCAGCTCTCCAGTTGCCACATCCCACAACTTGATCGTCTTATCCCACGAGCCCGATGCCAATATCCGTCCGTCCGGCGAAAACGCCACCGAAGTGACCGGGCCTGTATGACCCGTCAGAGTGTGAATCAGGGCTCCAAGCTCTACATGCCACATCCACTGGAGCGAGTCCACCCCAATGCTGGCCATCACGTCCCACAGCTTGATCGTCTTATCCCACGAGCCCGACGCCAATATCCGTCCGTCCGGCGAAAACGCCACCGAAGTGACCGGGCCTGTATGACCCTGAAAAAACCGCACGAGCTTAAGCGTTTGCGCGTCGCGGAGCTCTATCCCGATTGAGGTCGCCACCGCCAGGTATTTCCCATCCGGCGAATACTTAACAGCTCCAACCTCTCCTTGTTTCACATAAAGCTGCCCATGTTCCAGCTTGAGCCCTGACCCTGGTGGAGGCAGGATCTGTGCTTCCTGAGCTAGGGTGAGATTGCCCAACACCATCAATAGCACTAGCAATAGCCACCACTTCATCGCGTTATACCTTTTCACCTTACCCCAAATTGCCATCGATCAGCCCTCCTTTGCACATCATTCACCGGGGAATCTACCTATCTCGTCTCCTGTAAAGTAAATCCAGCGAGAAGGCCGCCAGCACTTCTGATCCGATAACCACCCTCCTTAACCTATGAAACATCCACCTTTTCCGTGTAAGGAGAAGATATTCTCGATACATCCAACCGGCTAGCAAAGTCAAGCACTTCTTTTATGGATTGTTTGCCACGTCGTGAGGCGTAACATAACGAGTTTCCACACACCGCCATTTTCTTCCGTGCACCGCAGGCTCCCAAAATCAGCGTCCTCCTCGGGCTCTATAGGGGAGACTCCTGTACCACCTTTACCGCTACTGGCAGAGCACCGGCTCTCAGGACAATCGCTATGCATGTAGCCTCTTCCTTCGTAAAGTTGCCACTGATCGTGGCTGCGTTTTGGACGCTCTGCCAGCCCTTTGCCGTTGCGTTTTTGATCGACTGGGTGATCTCAGGTGCGCTGTAAATCACGTTGTCCAGGACAACCGCCAATCGGTCTCCAACCTTCAACTGCCGAAGCGCATTCACAAACTGCTGTGCCCCCTGCTTGTTGAATGTAAGCGCGATATACACCTCGTGGAACGACCGCCAGGTATAGGTACGTACCTGCGCATCGGAGATAGCTGCCCCGGTGAGGAAGGGATCTGTCTCGACTATGTAGGGAATGCTGTCCCGATCGTAGAGAACCTCTTGTGATGGCGATGAGGGGATCAAGTCTGAATTGGGGCTTGTCCCCGCTTGAACTACCTTGTGGAACTCTAGCATCCCTGTCTGACTGATCAATGCCCGTGCCTCAGTCGGATCTTTCGCCCCTGGCAGATTGACCAATATTCGGTCAGTTCCCATGCGCTTGATCTCTGCGTTGGCTATCCCGTACTGGTCGACGCGGTTGGTGAGGATGGTGATGATACGGTTGATCGTATTGTCGCGCTGGGATTGGGGCATCTTGTCGATCCCTTGCGGCTGGAGGAC
>JALTFO010000271.1 GCA_027007005.1 Candidatus Bipolaricaulota bacterium
CTGGTTCCTGCTCCCCTAATTCCGGATTCCGGATCTAGGAAATCCCTAAGTCCGGAAACCCTAAATCCGGAAACCCTAATTAGGGAATCCGGATCACTTATTGAAGAAGGGGTTATTATTGAAGAACGGGTATCTGTAGAAGAAAAAGAAACGAATGCTAACGCATTCGGGCAAGCCCGCGAAGATGACCACGAACAGCCACAGCCGGGGCCTGAGGAGGGCGTTAGCCCTCGTGCGCAGTTGGAGGAATCTGGCGCGCCGCCCTCGGAGGACGATAAGCGTGGGGAGTTCGTTGCCGCGATCAACGCAGATCCACCCCAGAAGCGAGTAGAGTACTTGCGAGCGATCTGTGGCTTGGTGCGGCGCATGCGGTGGTATGAGTACGTTGCCAAAGAGCGCTCGTTTGACATTGCGCAGTTTCTGGCCCGGATGGTGAATAAGGGCTTCAACGGTTCGGGGCCTCCGTCTCTGAACCAGTTGGATCGGTTATTGCGGTCGCTGATGTTAGCGCAAGAGATACCTCGTCCGCAGAAGGATGTGGACAAAGCTTGGCCGTGGTATACCCGGCGAGTGCAGGCAATCATGGAATCGACGTGTGAAGTGCCTCCGTTTGACTTCCGATGGACGTACCCGGCACGAGGATCTAAGACTTGGGGGGAGTTGCTATGTCCGAAAGCAGTAATGCAACCTTGAGCATAAAACAGATTGGTGTCCGTGTTTCAGAACTCGAGAGTGAGCTTAAAGGCCTACAGGATGAGCTCAGCCGTACGCGTGAGTATCTGTTGCAAGCTGCCTATGCGCACAAGCGTAGCTGGCCATGCCCTCGATGTGGGCGTCCGATGGAGGGCTACGCAGAGGGTCAACACGCTTGTCTGGCGATTGAGCGCGAGAACGAAGTGGAGCTAACACGCACGATGCTTGATTTGCAAGTGGAGCTTGCCGAGCTTCTGACGATTAAAGCAGAGCAGGAGCAGGGCTTTGTGTATGAGAAGAGAGCCTTGCCAGCAGGGATCCTGCGGGAACTGCCTGAACCGTTAAGTTTGACTGAGTTACAGGAGCGAAAGTTGCAAGCAAGACAAGCGTTAATGGGGATGCAGGGGGTGAACAGTGAAGTATCCGCGAGCGCATAAGCTGAATCGTATATCGAGCGGATCACATCTGATTGCGTGGCCGTCGTATATGACGTTTCGATGGTTTGACAAGATGATCAATGGAGAAGGCTATTCGGTGAAATCATTGGCACGCGAATTGGGTGTAGATGAGAGGACCTTGGGACGGAAGATTCATAAGATGGGTCTGAAAGTAGGTAAGAAACCAGTGACGAATTGGGTAGATCATTCTGTGCAAGCCAGGTGTTTGCCGGGGCTCATTCATGCGCTTGACAATACGAGGAAGCCTCCACGGACGCTTGAAGAGGCACGAATGTGGGCCGAAAGATGGAGGGCAGTGGAGCGACTCATCAATCCAGGCCAAGCGGGCCGCGTGGCTGCGCGGTGGATCACACCGGAGGACATTCTGGCGATCGTGCGCACGAAGAAGTATCGAGTTAACGCGGAACAGACAGCAAAGGCGCGGGTGAGAGCGGCATGAGATCGAAACAGGCGCGAGAAGAGATGATTCCAAAGAGCACTCTGCGGGCGAGCGCACAAGTGTTGTCGTTTCTAAAGACGCGGCTTGGGTATGGGGACGAAGAGATCCTTGCCGCAGCTCAGGTGTGGGGCAAGAAGAACCATAGGAAACGGCACAAAGAGGTGACGCAGATTGATATGATTGAGGCGATAGAAGAGATCATTCTCAAGAGGAGGTGATTGGCATGTCTGATCCGCAATACGGACAGCCATATACGAATTGACCGGGGGCTGCGCATCCGGTGATCACACGCAGGGGGTAGGAGACAAATGAGCAAGGGAAGTCCTTGCCCGAGGTTGACAAAACAAGACCAAGGGAGGATCAACGATGGAGCAAGACCACAAAGTTGTGGAAATAGTAAGGCCAGAGCTGGCGGAGCGTGGGCTATCAGACCCGCTGGAATTCTTGTACCAACACATGTCGGAGTTCTCCGACTCTGAGCGTATTAGCCTTCTCAGTTACTCGCTCGAGGCAGAAGAGCAAGCATTCGAGGTGCAGTGTTGTGTGTGTGCTGCATACGCCGAAGGGCGCAGGTTGCGCGAATTCATTACTCGCTACAACAAAGAAGCTACTGCAATGGGCGGAAAGGTTATCTCGTACCAGTATGCCCGTCAGATGAGCCAGGTGGGACAGCGTTTGCGGGATGAGGGGAAGCGTATGACGCAGGATTATCCTGCTCTTTCTCCGAGTTATTTTGTGATTGCGCTTGCGGCACCAGATTACGTAGCGGCGCTGGACCGTGCGCAGAATAAAGTGGCTGCTTATCAAGAAGCTCCGGCGAAGGAGTCCAAGTACACTACCCGTCAATTCAAGGCAGATATCATGCCCAAAGAGCGACCAGAACCCGCGGTGAAGCCTCAAGCAGAGGCACAGAACAAAGAAGACTCTTTTCTAGGAGTACGCAGTTGTTATGACTGTGAACATTGCTGGCAACCGAACAGCCATCAGCAACTAGCGGTGGTCAACAATGCTGGGACTATGGCAATCGACATGGTGCTCGAACCGTGCCCTGTGTGGATCTGTCGTAAACATCGCCGGATAATCTCCGTGCGCACACAGATAGCTAACCGCGCTGAAGTGATGGCTAAGAGCTGTAGTTCCTTCCAAGCAAAGCAGAAAGAGGAGGGCGAAGCGCAGACCTCCGAGGCTGAGCCTGAAGAAGAGACGCGGCAAGATGAGGAGGCGGTTGCAGGCCCGGCGTTGAGTGCAGACGAACTGGACCAATACCTGGACGCAGAGGTAGTTGGATGAGCGGGCGAGCGGCGGTGCACTATCGAGCTCCGAGAAAGGTATACCACCCGCAAGCTCATACCACTGGGGGGCGTCGTGCAGATCTCAATGGAAAGTTCTTTCGCTCCTCGGCGGAGGCGAACGTTGCGCGATTGTTCAATCACTTGATGATCCCATGGGTCTATGAGCCACAGGAGTTCAAGTTTCCGATTGATCACGGAACGGTGTCATATCTACCTGACTTTCACATCGATCTAACCCCTTGGAAGGATCCTTCACGGTCAACGCAGGGATGGCCCTCGGGATTCCTTAAGTTTGCCCCACAGGAGTATTGGATTGAGGTCAAGGGTTGGATGAACAAGAGTTCGCAGACGAAGCTGTCGCGTTTCTTCAAGTATTACCCGGAAGAGGCGCAGCAGCTTATCTTGTTGGTAGACAACCCCATGCGTTCTGCTGCTAAGTGGAACAAGGGGTTTGTTAGCCTGTTGCGCAAGCAAAACGTGCCGATGCTTGACCTGCGACCACTGCTTCAGCTTGGTCCGCTATTGGGCATCGATCACTGGGAAGGGGGGCGATCTTGATGCTACAAGAGGAGCATTGGAGGGTAGTAATTGGGCAGAAGGGGAGCATTGTTCTGCCTGATGATGTGTCCCCCATCTCAGGGGTTTATCTGAGATATGCTTTGTCTCTGCGGCATGTGTTCTCTGACACTGGGCGTATCCCGAAGGTGTATTTGGAGATGGATCCTCGGTTTGTGGATCAGACGGAGCAGCCAATGGTTACAACGCGTCGACGCATATACATCGGACGGGCTTTAAGTGTCCTCGGATTCGACAAAGAACGGTTACGGCATGTGCCTCGGGCGGTAAGAACGGTTGACCTTTTGCGTGTGCAAGTGCCGCATAAGGGCATGCTCTATCGGCTGGATTTGACGGACATGGTTGCCTGGGGACGCAAGCATAGCCAGGTGGAGACTGTGGCTGCTGTACAGCAAAACATACATACAGGAGGAATGATAAGGCGCTTCTTCTTGGCATCTAAGCGGTACTTGTTAGCAGAGAATGACTATCAGCCTGCACCTACCCATGAGAAAGTGCAAGAGTTTCTTAGGAGGGGACCATGAAGATCAGGGTTGATGTAACGGGGCTTGATCCATTGGTTGCCTGGCGGATCCTGCTGTTTCTGCGCAAGGTCTTTGGCCCACATTCGTTGGTGGTGAGGAGGGGTTATGAGTGATCCAGATGGCGTGGAGACGAACGTTTCTTCTTTTGCCTCAGATCTGAAACGGATGAGCAGCGAGCAGCTGTACCAATTGGTGGATGATATCAAAGATCAGTCACAGGATGGACTGATCATTCGTGAGGTCTTACTGCGGCTCTTGTCGGGATATATGGGGCGCAGTATCTCTTTTCAGAGGCAGGTGAGCGATGAACATTGTTGTTGCTGCACCGATACGCGATCGAGCGTGGATCCTCCCTGATTGGCTCGCGCACCTGGCTCGTGCGGCAAAACGCGCAGGTGAAGATGGCAATGAGGTTGAATTCATCTTCCTGGAGAATGACTCGGTTGACGAGACGCCGCAGATGCTGCGTAGCTTTGGCGACTTGTGGCCCAGCATTCTACTCAAGCACGACTATGGATACGCGCACTACAAAGTGCCGTTCGCTGATCGTGTGAGGGGAGAGCGAGTGAATCCCTACAATGACAAGCGAGAGCTCGCGGAGCTGCGTAACATGATTGTAGAAACGTTTCTACAGAAGACCGATGCCCCTCTGTTGGTTATGTGGGACTCGGATGTGCTGATGCCGCTGGAAACGCTGTCCTCCGATCCTCGATCGCTGGTCTCGATGATGAAGATTTGCCCCTCCGTGGGCACGATGTGCGCAGATGTCCAGCATCCGCATTGTACGGGCAAGTTTCACAACTACATGCTGTCTACTCCGATGGGTGGGTATAATCACCCGAACCGCGTACGGATGGTGCAGACGGATCAGATGATCTATCAGTTCGTTGTCGGCTCTCACGGGCAGTACATCACGCCCTCGCGCGCCTTTGGGGTCCATTGGGAGGAGGACAAACTCCTGTACGTTGCCCGGGTGGGCACAACGGGTGGAGGGGGCGCAGCAATAATCAGGCGCTCGGTTCTTGATCCTCCCATCAGTGCTCGCTACGGGGCGCATCCGCAGGGTGAGGATATCTCTTTGTGTAAGGCAATCCAATCAGGTGGCTATGAGGTGGCCATGTACTCGGGCCTCCGAGGCTTGCACGTGCCACGTGATCTGTATGATGGTCCTCTTGATCTGCAAGACCCCTATGGCATATGGATTGAGGATTGGTTGGCTGTGCGATCTCAGACCCACGTAACGGCATAAGGATGGTTTATGAATCTCAGCGCATTGTCGAATCTTAATCATCAACAGGAAGCGTTTATCATGTGGTTGCGGGCGATCCCAGACTGCGAGGTGGTGCTGTCCGTGGTCGAAGGCTCACCCCGTAGCGCAAAGGCGAAGGGCATGATGTTACCAGCTATGACCTTTCGTGAGACGGAACTTGGCCCCTTGTCAGGCGCAGAATTGGCGATCTTAGCCGCAGCTCAAGACCTGGGGTATGGGACGATAATTATTACGATAGCAGCACATTTGGTGCAAGGATGGCACATCGGAGAACAGAGCGTAATTTTTACTAACGCTGCAGTGATTGACAATAGCACATAAGGTGTGTTAAACTAGGCCA
>JALTFO010000272.1 GCA_027007005.1 Candidatus Bipolaricaulota bacterium
ATTACGGAGCAACTGGCCAAGTCGGATGGATAGATGACTATCTTTTCGATGATGAGCTTGTCTTGCTTGGGGAAGACGGGGCACCGTTCTTGGATCCCGGGAAACCGGTTGCATACATGATCCGCGGGAAATCATGGGTCAACAATCACGCACACGTGCTTCGGATGCTTGGGATGTGCCCAAATGCATTCTTGATGTACCAACTAAATCAGGTTGACTACCGCCATTTCGTGAGCGGAACGACGCGTTTGAAGCTCTCGCAACGTCCGATGCGCACTATTCCTCTACTGATCCCTCCGCTTCCTGAGCAGCATCGCATCGTGGAGGCGATCGAATCGTATTTGACGCGGCTCGATGCTGCGGTTGCACTGCTTGAACGTGTGCAAAGGAACCTCAAGCGCTACCGTGCCTCAGTCCTCAAGACAGCGGTCGAAGGTCGTCTCGTCCCCACTGAGGCAGAACTCGCCAAGAAGGAGGGTCGAACTTACGAGCCAGCAAGCGAGTTGCTAAAGCGCATCCTCATCGAGCGTCGTAAGAAGTGGATCGAAAACGCCGCCGAGAAGGCGCGTGCCAAGGCCGAGAAGAAGGCTCGCGAAGCAGGGAAACCCTGGACTCACGCGGACGACATCAAAACGCTGGAAAAAGAACGCGCCAAAGCCGCCAAGAGATACAAAGAGCCCGCCGCACCCAGCACTGCTGATCTCCCAGATCTCCCCGAAGGGTGGTGCTGGACAACATGTGATCAGCTTGGAGAGCCGGGCGAGCAAGTTGTGCTTACAGGCCCGTTTGGATCAGCCCTCAAGAGTTCAGAGTTTGTCCCTCATGGGGTTCCAGTACTGACGATTGGCTGTCTGACCGACCATGGAATCGATCTAGAGAAGGCTAACTATGCAACCGAAGACGTTGCCCGAGAGTTGTCCCGCTACGTTGTAAGGGATGGAGATGTCCTCTTCTCCAGAATGGCTACAGTCGGCCGAGCTGGTCTAGTCGAAAAGCAGATTGCAGCTCGAGGCTCCCTAATTAACTACCACCTGATGCGTCTCAGGCTTGCTGGAAAGGCGATTCGCGCGCAGTATTTCATTGCTTTCGTACGCGGGTCAACTTCTGTCGTCAATTACGTGCGGAGCATCAACCACGGCATGACGCGCAATGGGATCAACACGAAGCAGCTACTAGCAATGCCTGTAGCTCTGCCTCCCGTTGCGGAACAGGACAAGATTACCGCTGAGGTTGACCGGCTGCTCTCTCTTGCGGGCGCAATGTCGACCACGACGAAATCGAACACCTATCGTTGCCTCAAGCTTCGCCAATCCATTCTCAAATGGGCGTTCGAGGGGAAGCTGGTCGAGCAGGATCCAAACGACGAGCCTGCTTCCGTCCTTCTCGAACGAATCAAGGCGGAGCGAGAATCCGTGCAGCAGCCTAAGAGACGTCGTACCAACAAGAAGAAGGATGAGCAGCCCAAGCACGATGAACGACGCGATCTACTCGGAGGAAGCGATACATGACCGATAATAGCAACCGCCTCGTTGGCAAGCTCTGGAGTTACTG
>JALTFO010000273.1 GCA_027007005.1 Candidatus Bipolaricaulota bacterium
CTCCTAGCACTCTCAGCATCGCGATCAACAAAGCGGACTTCCCTTTGCAGTCCCCGGCATGGTAGGAGAGAGTGACCGACGCTGCGGGAATATAGTAGCGGGCAGTGGGGGATGAGTCGATCTGACTCGATACAAAGTCGTACAGAGCGTCGATCTTCTCCTGCATGGTGAACTCCTCGCATGGCTGCTTCTGGTCAGGTTCAGGGACCGGCTCCATTTCATGAGATCGAAAGTAGCCGCGCGTTATGAGGTGACAGGATATCGTCTGCACCATCTGTGTGATCGACGGATCGGGCTTGATCGCAGCGGCGAACAACTCGTGATACGCTCCCACCACCTGGTCCCAATCTGTGAGCGTGGTGATGACCACCCTCGGGGCTATAACGGACGAGGAGGGCATGGACGGCTCAATTCCTATCGCAGGGACATCTGTGGCGGAGAAGGTGTATGTCGTCCACTCATCCGTCTTCTGTACGACCGGCTCGATGTCGCTTCCAACAACGCTGATCTTCGCCGCCACCCCGCGTTCCACCTTGACGGTGAGCATCTCGCTCTCTGCGGGGATGGCTCCTCGCAAATAGAAGGTGTCGAAGAACTCGCCGGGGATAAGCGGATCGCGTCCGGAGATGGTCATCTGCCAATCGACGATCGTCCCTTCCGCGACCGCTGGCATCTCAAGATAGAGTATCTTGTCCTCCCTATCCGGCACAGTCGGTATTCCGTTGCTTTGCAGTAACTGTGAGACAAGAGCATCCACAACATTGAACGGGAACACGTTTGTGACTGAACCATCGAGATGGATCGTGCGCGCATAATCAAGATGAGCCAACTCGGTGCGCGAGTCATAGTACCGATAGAAAGCACTGTTTGTGGCGACACCATCCGGCGTGAGGACCAAGATGCATCTGTGTACAGACATATGAAACGACCCATCGGCGTTTATAGTGATCTCTTCGTTATTCTGCAGATAGACCGCATCAGCGTGTTTGTACTTCCCCGTTGGAGGGAGGCTTGAGAGTATCGAGCCAGCTGGCTCCTGCGCAAGGCCGAGGCTTGAGAACATACCGATCAATGCAACACCAATGACTAAGAGCAAGCACCTTTTCATCGCTTCCTCCTTTGCTCGCAACAGCGCGTTCGTTAATCCGGATCTAGTCCGTTCTCCGACAAGACTCGTCTGGCCCTTTCGACGTCCGCTGAGTTCACCTGAAACTCGACGAACCTGGCGGAGGCGTTGAACAGGTAGATGCCGAGACGCCGGGAGATCCCTCCCTTCTCGAAGTAGGGGATCCCCGCCTCCTCTAGTACCGATGAGGCGTGCGCGATCTGCCCTCCGTCCCCCACGGTCAACACGGTCACTAGGCGATCCTTCTCTTCAGCCATCGCTACCTCCAACACCAGTATATCACCAAGCGGCGGGCACTGCTCGCTATACCTTAGGTTTTCATCAGAGATCATCTTAAAAAGAAGCTTTACTTCTCCTGCTGATCGTGCTATCCTGTAGTGGAGGCGATCTCAATGCGCAAGTTTGCTTTGGCGCTCACTCTTTTCGTGGCTCTGTTCTCTGTGATCTGTCTTGCCAAACCGTTCACGCTCGTCCCATGGCCGTACGGCGTTATCGCGTTAGTGCAAACTCCGTCCATAGATCAGCAACAGTTCGTCGATGATGCAACTCGGGCGGTGAAAGACGTATTCTCGTTCTGGGATCTGCCCGTACCAGCCCCTGACACAAATTGGGCAACGCCAACGCAGACGAGCTCACAAGCATGGTGGAATATGGCCATGCAACATCCGGAGATGCTCATTGGAGGAGGTGAAAACCCGTTCCTTTCCCCGATGCAACTTGCTTTCGGTACGGCGTACCCCGGAGATGACCCAGAGCACGAACTGATCGTACCCTATCCAGTCTGGAGCGGTTGGAAGATCATGCCGCTGACACTGGGGGTCTTTCCAAGCGGCGAGTCGATGAACAATCTAGTTGTAGATTACACATTCTCTGCGAGCTTTGGCGGTTTGGCTGGATACACCATGCTCCGATCGGAGCGAAGCTGGACGGAGGATGAGCAGGAGATTCTCCACCTGTTCTGGGACAGATCGTCCATCATCATGTCAGCTGAAGGTGACAAATCCTCGCTTTCGCACGAGATCAGTCACTGGGCGGCGTGGCTGTGGTGCCAGGAGCACGGTGTTCAACTCTTCTCTCTTCCCAGATTGATCACGGAGGGGTTTGCCGATTACACCGCAGATTCTCTTACGCATGACGATTCTTGGCGCACTATCGGCGCCGCGTGGGCACAACAAGGGGGAAACCTGGCAGATGTGCCTCGCCAACTTCTGTACGAGGTTGGAGCTAGTGTAATTAGCCTACTTGTGCAGGAGAAGGGGAAGAAGGGCCTGCTTGAGATGCTTGCAGATCCCACGGTTGATTGGAGCAAGGAGATCTCCTCCCTCACCCCCGCATGGCGCAGGTGGCTCGCTGCTGTCAGCTTTTCTACGGGTGATCTGGCCCGCTATGAGGCGGTGCTCGAGGACCTCGCTCTCTGTAATCGCCTGCTTGCCCCAGTCCTTCCGCAAGAGGCTTATGAGGTCTTGAAACGGCTTTATGACGGGCGAGGTACGATCCAAGATATAGACCACTTCTGGGACCTTGTATCGCAAGTACCGCCTGAGCCGTCCGAAGAGATCTGGCAGGCGATGATCGCGCGCATTCCCTCATTCCTGATCGTACAGGCACAAGACTCTGATCCGGATATCCGCATGGTGCGCGCCCGCCTGGAGATCAAGCTAGATAAGTACAGCAGTAATCATGATTGGAAGGATTTCTACGAGACGTTCATCGAGGGCCTGCGTGATGTCGTCGCCCACTACGGAATACAGAAGGCAACCGATGCTAACTAGGATGCACTAGGAGTGATAACAGTGAAAAAGATGGTACTAGCAATAGCGCTAGTCGTTCTCGCCAGCGTAGCGGTTGCAGCCAGCACTGACTACACGCTCACCCCTTGGAAATATGGCGTGGTTGCCTGGGTACAGGGAGAGCCCAATGTTGCCACACTTCAGAAGGTTGAGAAGGCTGTAGCGGATGTCTTCTCCTTCTGGCACCAACCGCTGCCGGAGAGCGCCGGTACTTGGAGTGACTTGCAGGAAATGGAGAAAGGCACCTGGGCTGCAAGCAAGTACGATCCGTTCACCGCGGGATTCGTGCCCATTCCGTCACCTGATGCGTCCAAGATGTTGGCCGTTCCACTTCCCAGTTGGGATGGAGAGAAGATCTTGCCATTAACACTTCTAATTGCATCCAATCGCTCCCTGGTACAATCGTTAGCAGGCAGCACGGCCGGAGCTGCATTCTCATACAGGAGTCCAACATATACGGTATTGTCTTTGAACCCAAACCCTTCCCTTGCAATGTTCATGTCCCGCTCGGACTCCGTCATCCTAAACTACAACTCTCCCGATCTACGCCACAACCTGGATCATGAACTCAGCCATTGGCTCACCAATCTGATTTGTCAGAGGCACGATCTCACTCTACAAGACGTTCCTCACTTGCTCCAAGAAGGTTTCGCCGAGTACACAGCGTGCAAGCTTGGTAGGGATGGCAGATGGCGGAATATTGCCGCCGTGTGGGCAAAGGATGATCATGACCTACTGAACGTTCCATACTACATGTTGTATCCGATTGGAACCAGCCTGGTCTCGTTTCTCGTCAAAAGGGACGGCGTCGATGGATTCATCGAAGGGTTTTCTGACCTTGTCGCAAACTGGGACCAGATCATTCCCGATATCACACCCCTCTGGCAAGCATGGGCCTCCAATTACGAGATCGATGGAGCTCAACAAGCGTACGCTGAGGCAAACATCGAGCAGCTCTCATTGTGCGGCATGGTACTCCAACCGGTTCTTCCAGAGGAGGCGTTCTCGATCTTCGATCGGGTGTACTCGCTTGCTGGTAGCATGGAGGACATCGAGCGTTTCTGGGAGCTCATTTCCGCACCCGTCCCCAGACCAAGTGGCGATATATGGAAACAATTACAGGAAGAGGTCCACACCATTGTTTGGGTGGCATCCGGCGACTCCTATCCTGGAATAGTGAAAATGGCAGCTGAGAATGAGTATCAGCTCTCACGGTTGTGGGCCAAGGGAGATTGGTACGCATACCACGCCCTCTTGATCGAGACATTGCGCAATGTCGTCGCCCACTACGGGACGGCGCAGAGAGTAGGTGCCAAAGCAGAGGAGAGCAAATAGAAGATGAGGATTGTCAAACGGTTGCTCGTAGTTATTCTCTGCTTGCTTGTTGCAGTATCGATCGCCGCTGTTGCCCAAGAATACAATTACACAGTCACTCCATGGCCGTACGGACTGATCGCCTGGGTGCAAACACCGCCAGAAAACGCTCAACAGATAATCGACCGAGCGACGCAGGCTGTGGCGGATGTGTTCTCCCTCTGGGGGCAGCCGCTCCCCAAGAGCAGTAATGATAAGCAGGAACTGACGCCGATGTCGATTGATCGGTGGAATCTGTGTGGGCACAACGCGTTCACCGCCGGGTTCCTCCCCGTTCCATCGCCCACATCACCTGACATCTGGGCCGTTCCCACGCTCTTCTGGAAAGGGATGCAGGAGCTCCCTCTGATCCTGATCGCCTTTCCCAGCGACGATGATCTCCACAATCTGGTCGAAGGGGGCTACATAAGGGCCCAATTCTCCACGGGAAATCCCTTCCTCACTTGGGCCATATCAGGGGGTGATCCGTCCCTTTCCTCCCTCATCAATCGTTCATCATGTATTACATTTGACTATAATGATCAACGCCTTTCCTTCACGCTCAACCACGAATTCAGCCACTGGCTCATGCGCTTCCTCTACGAATATGAGAGAGTCACTGAAGCTTCCTTGCCTCCCCTGATCGACGAGGGATTCGCTCAGTACACCGCCTACAGCCTGAGTGATGATGACGACTGGCACTACTCGAACCTGAATTGGCGTATCATCGCGGCCGCGTGGGCCCAATCACACACCCTGTCGCACGTACCGTTTCACATGCTCTACCAGGTGGGACCGAGCCTGATCTCGTTCCTCGTTGAGAGGGATGGAATCGATGGCTTCATCGGTGATCTTCGCAATATTCTCGATCCTTCTAAGCACTTCCTGTACGGTGTCTCCCCCTCGTGGAGGAAGTGGGCCGCTGTTGCGCTTACAGAAGCTCAGGAAGCGTACGCAACAGAAGAGATGCAGTTCTACCTGTGTGAATACGTGGCAAGCCCGCTGTTTACCTCCCAGACGTGGAGGACGTTCGATCGGCTACTTTCGCTCAACGCGACGACCGATGACGTCCTCTCGTTCTGGCAGTCGATGTCGACGCCAATTCCTCAGCCAAGCCCTACGGGCTGGGAGAGCCTCCAAGAGCGGGTTGACGACGTGACCCAGCTTATGCGCAAGGATGGAGACACCAAGTTAGCGCAGGGCTTAGCCGGCAGCGCCCGCGAACTGAAGAACCACAGGGACGATTGGACCAACTATCA
>JALTFO010000274.1:0-4847 GCA_027007005.1 Candidatus Bipolaricaulota bacterium
GCAGATGCGTCTTACCCGTCCCAGTGGGCCCCATGAGCAAGATTCCCCGTTCCACATGCGGATACTGCTCAACCGCCTGTTTGCACGCCGCAAGAGCCGATGCTTGCTCTGTCGTCACTGGTTTATACTCTTCTAGCGCCTTGCCAGACTGGGATCGCAACATCCCGATCGCACGCAAGATCGCTTCCGGATCCTGCTCCCCGACATCGACTGTCGGAATATCGTCCACACGTGTGGACTCAGTAATACCAGTCATCGTCGACTTCGTCATCGGTTTCATCGCTCTGCACCTCCCTGATTAAACCCAGGACCTTATCAGCTCCGGTCTCATCCCTGATCCAATTCAGGACATCTGCCCGCGTCAGCAACCATAGCTCCGTCTCCGGTAACTTTGCGATCACCTCCCACTTGAACCCCTGATGCAGCTTAACAGCCAACCGATCATCGCCCGTTGCGTCCGCCAAGATTGCCAGAGCTAACTGTGCCGGACCACTCCCCCCATACCCCGACGCAAAACCATCGGGGCTGTGATTGAATAGGTCGTTGCGAGGATCGAGAGTCCGCTCCTCTTCTCCTTCCTTTACGAATACAGCCCGTGGCGGATACCCCGCTGGAGACCAGTACACTCGCTTAGACGTTGTCAAAGAAGCCATCTGTTAATTCATCCCCCCTTTGGTGAATCACGTTCTTCGTATCCCCGTCCTTGTTCTTAAATTGATCTTTGCCGTTCAGGAATCGCTCCATAACCGCTCCAGATTGACGGCTCAGGAACTCTTTTAGCGTGAACCCGTTATACGTCCACCAGCATTCTGGATCAGCGATAACCGCTTCCAGATTCTCGATTGACTTAGCTAACTCTTCCAGCGTATGCCCATCCCTCAATCGCGCTCGGACGCTTGGCAACGCCGCCTCGATCGCCCCTTTCTTGTGGTGCGTAAGATGGGGCTGCTTGTTCCATAACGCCCCGACTAAACGCAAGACTCTCCTCGCCTCTTGATCTTCCCTCTGTTTCTTCGTCAGCTTCTTCGGTTTTTCTTCCTGACTATCCGACTTCCCAGAGACCCCGGTCGCCGAAGGCGACTGCAAGTCTTTTCTCTCTGTAGTAGTCTCTGTAGTAGTCTCTTTATAAGTGTTAGGTTTTTCCTCACTCCAGTGTTGGGTTTTTCCTAACACTGGTGTTGGGTTTTTCCTAACACTGGAGACCATCTGGACCAATCTCTCGCCGTCTAACGTGTAGAACGATTTGCGAGGCATCCCTTTCCTCTCTACTGACACAAGGCCAAGGGTCTTCAGCTTCTCTCTCGCCCCACGGAATTCGTACAGCCCCATCTTGAGCTCGTCCGCAAACTCCTGATCGGTCTTATAGAACGGCTTCTCGCCAACCTTATGCCACCAGTAACTGATCTGTGATAACAGAACACCCGCCGCTAAGCTCCCCGTGATCTCGCCATAGACCGGAAAGTAAGCAATCGGATGCTCTGAAAACGCTCTTAATAGAGCCGCTTCGCGTGTCCCCCCCATCCTTTTCGCCTCCCGTAACATAACATAACCGACAGACAGCACGTCGCCCCTTGACAAAAGGGGTATTTATGTGGTACGATACAGGTATCGGACCTGTATGTACTACATAAGATTGAAGCCCCTTCCGTGAGGGGCTTCTTCCCTTTTCCCTTACTTCGCTAATTCAGCCGCGTAAACCTCGCTCAGAACATCAGCTGCTTTCTCTATCATCCTGATGTACATCTCAGTGACCGTAATACCCTGAATCTGCGCTTCTCTCTCTACCGCTTCACCGATCCATGCTTCCTGGCTTGGAAAGTACAGATTAAGCAACTGTCCGGGGGTCCCCATGTTTCACCTCCGGCAAGATAAATCCTTTCGTCTCCATTCTCTCGATTGCTCTCTCGTCCCCTGACAACGCAAGCCCCATCACTATAAGGTCCTTCACTATCTGGTTACGACTCGCTAAAGACCGCCCTCGATAAGGGATCGATCCATTACGAACTGCCTCCATGATCCGTAGCGTCTTATTAAACGCCTCTTCTTTATACTGTGGGAAACCAAGGCAAAACGTCTTGGCTTCAAGATATTTCCGCGCCTTCATCGTTGGAGGCGCAGCGCCGCTAGCAACATTCTCCTTCCTCATAGGGCATCCCCTCCTTGCCGTTCTCCTTGTCGTTCTTTGTTACACCATAACACAAACAAACGCCACCTGTCAAGAGGTAGCGGGCGGGGACGTAAGGTGTGGGTTAGACGCCAAAGGGAGTGTCCGCCGCCCGCTCCGAATCAAATAAACTTCACTTGTAACCGATGCTCCAGGGGCTCAGGCTCCTGTTCGCTGGTAAAGTATAACACCCTATAAACCTTGCCGAACGCGAACCCTAGAAACCGCCAAGAGAACACGAGGAAAACTCCCCCGAACCCGTGCGGTTCATCCTCATGCTGAAACCTTAACGTGAGACTATCCCCCGCCTTGAAGGTGGCATCGAGTTTGCCTCCCACCTCCATGATTACCTTAGGATCTTCTATGTCTCCATCCGCGAGAAGTAATATCGCGGAATTCGCATGAATCCGCCGCCTCGGCCAGACTCTGACCTCAATCTCAGCCTCCGGGCCAGTAACCGTTACAGGGTTCCTATACATCCCATAATGTTTCCATATGGCCCGACCTAGCGACCCTTGTAATGTCCTTTCCATGTTAGAATGGCACCTCGTCTTCTTCATCAACCTCGCCCAGCTTCCCGCGCCCTGAAGGACTTCCCAGGAACTGAATCGCTTCCCCGACTACTTCTGTATACTTGCGCTTCTCTCCGTCCTCATTCTCAAAGGACGTGATACGCAGCCGCCCCTCGATCATCACCGAACTACCCTTAACCAGATACTGCGCACAGACCTCGGCAACCCTTCCCCACACAGTGATCGGGACAAACGTCACATCGTCCTGCTGCTCTCCGTTTGATCCCTTATATTTACGGTTGATTGCCACGCTAAACTTGGCCCGTGCCGTCCCCTTACTCGTATACTGCAAATCAGGATCCCCCGTAAGGTTCCCGATCAAGATCACTCTGTTAAAACTCGCGGCCATATCATTCCCCCTCTTAACGTAGTCCGCCTTCCTCGATCATCTTCTGTACTACCAGCCCGATCTCTTCCGCCCGCCGATCGCTCAACTCTTCCCAACGGCGACCACACAACCGCAGGAGTAATCCTTCAGCACGCAGAACCCTCTCGCGCATCTTGATGGACCCCGCTTCCACACGGTCAACAACTGACAGTAAGTCTTCAACCGCCTCATACAGATTGTCCATGTCTCCCCTCACTCATCATCCCCACGATCCAGCCTAGGAACGGCTATAACCGCGATTAAAGCCAGGAACCCAAACAGGACCCCGGATATAAACCACCCCAGTGTGCTCCGTCCTTTCTGCGACCCGATAAAAGCACAGAACCCACCGAACACGAGCCAATATACAAAAGCTAACGTCCAGAATGTCGCTACATCCATGATCTCCCTCCCTAGTTCCTGATAACCTCGCCGTCCTTCAGCTCGATATTTACCTCCGGACCGTCTCCTACCCGTTCCAACAAGATGGTCACATCATTGTCCATTGCGACCCGTCTCAGCTCTTCCAGATTCCCCGAATCCAACAAGGAGCCATCTCGAATCAGCAAGACTTTCAGCTCAGGTTCCATCGCGATCGCCATTGCAACACTGACCATCAAGCGCTCCGCTCCGGACAGAGACTCCATTCGGACCCCGTGGAGAGTAACTCCGTCCTCATCGAACGCTAACCCTGGTATCGGCATCTTCGCTGCCATCAGCTTCTCTCTCTTGCGATCCTCGATCGACTCTAAAGCCTGGTTCGCTGCCTTCACCCTCGCGACCGCATCCTCATACGCAACCTTCGTCGCTCTCGATCGATTGTTAGCCCTGATCCTCCGGTTCATGTCCTCAAGGCTCTTGAGCTTCTCATCGATCTCGGAAACGTCCTCGTCCTGTACTTCCCCGACCCTTTCAGCAATCCCCTCTGCTTCCTGCCCTTTCGTTACCAAGGAAGCCCTGATATCGGCCAATTGCGCCATCAGCTCGGATTCTCTTTTCTTCAATCCTTCAATCTCTTCTCTGACCCTTCCCAGAGAGCGACGCAACTCGTCATTCAGCTCGTTGACCTCGGTTCGCCTCTTCCTCTCTTCCAGAAGGTCAGCGATCGAGACCTCTTCCGCCGGCAACTCTTCGTCGATCTCTTCCATTGACTCGATCTCAGCAGCAAGGGCTTTCTCTTCACTCTGCGCTTGCCGCCTCTCTTCCAAGACCCGCTGCTTCTCGTCCTCTTCCTCGGTAAAATCGAGACCGAGCAGCTCCTTCAACGTATCTCGCTGTTCTCTCGGCGACATCCTCGCAAACCGTAGAGGATCGAATCCTAGAGTGCTCTTGCCATTGGCCGCCCTCACAAGATCATTCAAGATCGCCTGTGGCGAGCTAAACGTCGCCCCTTGCAGGTTCTTCGCTGCAAGACGGACCCCTTGCCCAGTGATCACTCTCTTAACGATCAGCCCAGAATCTAGCTCTGCCTCGATCTCCCCGCGGCCTGATCCATGACGTAGAACGTCCTTGGGGATCGCCCCCTTCCCTCCGAACAGGTACAGGACGGTATCAAGAGCCGTCGTCTTCCCGGCCCCGTTATCCCCTCCGATCACGACAAGATTGCCATGCTGCGAGAAGTCGATCTCCAGCTCTTTTAGCCCCTTGATGTTCTTCGCTTCCAGCGTCTTCAGTTTTGCCATCTTCTCTCCCTCCCTTCCAGGGCGATCGGCCAGGGTAGCGGCTGACCGACCGCCCACGCTCT
>JALTFO010000274.1:4857-5526 GCA_027007005.1 Candidatus Bipolaricaulota bacterium
CTCTCGTACTAGGCGACACCCGCCCCGACTTTCTGCGTCAAAAGCTCACCCAGGAGTTTTCCGAACTCCTCGCGCGTTTCACACATCATCAGTGTGTCGCGCAGTTCCTTCGTTTCTTCCAGGGTCAGGTCTTTGGATTCCGACTTCCCGTATTTAGCCTCGATGTAGGCTGTGACATCCTCCGGGGCTAGCCCGATCGTCTTCATCCCGACCGCCGCCATCTTCAACGCCTCAGCTTTCTCATCCCGTCCCTTGGGCTGCTCAGACGCCGTTTGCTTCCCTTTCGCAGGACCTGTCGGGCCCTTATAGTCCCCTGGCTTATATATCCCACGGGACCCGTCTAGGATGTCTTGTAGGCTCACGTGAGTGGCGAACTCATCCGGCCACTCACAGAAGAACTGCATACCAGGTAACCCCACTTCCCGATACCATTCATCGGAAAACAACTGTTTCGCCGCCCCGAACTGATACGCCGCCCTCTTACAGGCATCTGTCGCCGCCGCCTTCGGGGATCGACTATCTTCACCCGTCCCTGTGCGCGTGACCCCGCACACCGTCAACGAACGGACCGCAAAGAAGTGGGCATCGGGATTGACCATCTTGTCACCCCACTTCGTTTTAGTCATGTAGGGCATATCTCCTACCGCCGTCAGATCCGCACTAATACTC
>JALTFO010000275.1 GCA_027007005.1 Candidatus Bipolaricaulota bacterium
AATGATAACGACAAATAGGAGGTGTGTACTTGTGAATATAAAGCCACAGCAGATGGAAATATTTGCAGCGTCACAGTTTGCCGAACGTCTGGGGAAAAGTGACCGGTTAATGTATCTGCCCGGCAATTGATTCCCCTGATCAGCCGAACCGCCTTGGTACGTGATCCGTATGCCAGGTGGTGTGGGAGGGCTCCTCAGTAATGGGGAGTCCTATCCCGATTGGGCGATTTCTGCCATTCTTGTCGTTACACCGGTTCAGATTACTAATGACCTCTCAAATCTTCAACTCTTGAAAGAACTTCCGGGCCTTTGGAAGGATGTAATCGACGTACTCAGACCTTACCTGGATACGTCCCGAAACCTGTCCATTGTCTTCGTCTTTTCGTTGGGCCAGCTCCACTAAACCTTCTTCAATGTGTTTTTTGAGCGCGCCATTCTTGGTAGTGAGCCATCCGTCATTGTGAACAATCGCATTTCTGAGGGCCTTAAGACCGAGGATTTCCGGCCACTCGCGGTTCTTTCCAAGGTCCAAGTCCAAGCAGAGCACTTTTACCATGTAGTCCTTCATCTGATTCAGATAACTGCTCTCTAGTGAATCGATCTTTTCGCCCTTTTGTTCTTGCCTGTCTTGACGAAGCGCATCACATAACGTGCCCATTCCGCTTTCTATGCGGGCATAGAGCATAACGATGAAAAAGTCTATGGCGGCTTTGCCAAAGACCTCGCCTATTTTCTGGTAGTCTTCCGAAACGAACTCATAATATCGCTCTCGTTCTTCTTCGTTCAGCCCACGTGCTCCTTTTTCTATGCGCCGTGAGGTTGAGTCCTGTTCTCGCTTTATGGCCGACTTCATAAACTCGTTGAAATCCTCCATTTCATCGAAGCCTCCCATTACAAAACGATGCATCATGGGGGTTACACTCAGCCCCTTCCTTATCTCCTCCCTCCTTGCAGCCTTCTCCTTTTCGTCCATGACGCCCTCCCTTGCTTGTCAGCTCATCGCAACAATTGCGCCAGTTACCGCTCTCTGTTGAAAACAACCTTGTTCAACTACCCCACACACAGGGAAAAAACATGGGTCAAACCTGGGCAGATAGCATCGGTTCCTCTTTGCCCAACGTACGGCTCAGGGGCGGCAAACATGTGAGGCAACCAACCTTGAACTACTACTGGGCGTGTTGCGGGGCACTGACCCGGAAAAACCGCCGCGCTGCTTGCCGTCCCCTGCAGCCGATGGTTATGCGATTATTTCTTGCCCAGCGATTCTGAAAGGAGAGGGGTCAGGCATCGAAAATAGAAATTAATCTTGAGAAGCAAAGGGGTCGAGAAGCAAAGGGGTCAGGCATCGAAAATAGAAATTAATCTTTGACATTGCCTCCCGAGATACTATAATCTTTGTATTATGGCACGACCTTATCGGCTACAAGCAGAAGACTGTTTCTATCATATAACCAGCCGCGGTAACGACAGGAAGAAAATATTCTTAAATGACACAGACTTTGAGAAATTCCTCGAATATATATTAAAAGCAAAGGAAAAGTATGATTTT
>JALTFO010000276.1 GCA_027007005.1 Candidatus Bipolaricaulota bacterium
CGTACTGCTGCACGAACGACTCGATAGCGAGTTGCACCACGTCACTCATTGTGCGCCGCTCGGCTTTTGCGATCTCATCGACACGCTTGCGAAGCTCCTGTGGTACTCTGGCAGAAATTGTGGTTGCTTTCATGGCACTTCCTCTCCCGTATACGATGTACACAATAGCACACAACGGCGCTGCCGTCAAACACGAGGACTCCTCGTGCGATATCTGACGCACTAGGGATCATCGCAAGAAAAACAGGCGAAACAACTACCCCTCCCAGTATCGGACAAAGGCAACGAGTGTGATCAGCAGATTATCGAAGCTTGCTATCGGAGTGGCGTCGTAGCCATGGCTGCTCTCTCGCACGTAACCAACCGAGGCGATACAGGGCGCAGCTCCAACGGAATGGGCCAAGCTCGCGTCACTTGCTGAAGATGCATACGCCACCGGTTGTAGCCCCACCCCCGCTTTTTCAGCGAGGCGGCAGATGTCGTCCAAGAGATACGGATCGTAGATAGCGGCGCGATCCTTTGTACGGATTCCCGGCATTCCGTTGAGCTTGAGAGGTGCCCCCGGTGGCACGGGACAGCCATCTACAGCGATGAACACCTCAGGCTGCTCTCGTTGGGCGAGGAACTTTGCCCCGTTCCCGCCGATCTCTTCCTCCACTGTGAATGCGACACTCGTTGGAAAATGTGGCACGATCTTCTGTTGGCGTACCTGTTCCAGCAGTTGCAGGAGGGCAATGACTCCCATGCGGTTATCCAGGGTCCATGCTCCGACCCAGGGCAATTCATCGGAGCCGAATAGGAATGGTCCACGGCGCTCCCGCACTGGGAGGACCGGGTCTCCGATCTTCATGCCCAACTCTGCAAGCTCTTCTGCGCTGAGCCCGGTGAGAATCGACGAATCATCCCAGGTGACTTTCCGCTCGCCAGCGTTGGGCACGTGCGTTGATCCAAACGAGAGGAGGCCAGGGATGGACGTATCCCCCGCGAAAACCTCCACCGGTCCCTCTCCGAGCTTCCACGGATAGAGCCCACCGCTTCGATCGATCCGCAACCGCCCGTCTGGTTCGATGTCGGTCACGGTCATCCCTATTTCGTCCATGTGGGCGGCCAAGCAACAAAGCGGCCCTTGCGGATCTCTCCCGGGGATATCGACAAGAACGTTCCCTGCCGCGTCTTTGCGGTACATCCATCCGAGCGCAGAAACTCGTTTCCCGATCTCTGCGGCCATCTTATCTTCCCATCCCGATGGAGCGGGAATCCCAAGAAGCTCGTCCAGCATCCGCACCCCTGGATGTTCTGATCCTATAGTTTTCATGATGCCCTCCTCAACGGCTATCTTAACGACAATCGGTGGTGGTATCTATGCAAGTTTCAGTGAGCGTAGAGAACGGGCAAGATGGCCTCTGAGTGGTGTGTGGAAGCATTTCACCACGAAGGACACGAAGGAATGAAGGCTAGATGCCATTTTGGAGCGAATCCTTCGTAGCGTCGAGCCCTGTGCTCGACGTTCACTGGCACAACCAAACGTGGCAGACAAGCTGCTCCTCTACGAAGAGTACAAAAACAGGTATTAGCTGACGTCTTCTTCAGCGAAGATAAACGTGCGTTTGAGGTCGTGAAACCAGCTGAAAGGCACAACTCCATCATGCTGAAGTCTTCCCACAACGATGCCCGGGGCAATTTTCAGTTCTTTCGCGAAAGAGAGTACTCTTGCCCTGGAGATCGGACGAATACGCACAAATTTGTCGTAGCGCGCTTTCGGAATCAGAAGATTCGCTGCAAACTCATCTGCTCTTGCTTCCTCACCAGAGGCATCCTCCGACCCTTCATCGACAAAGACTGCGAGCTTACTGTGTAGCAGTGTGTGTGCTGCTTCGTGGAAGAAAGTGAACCAGAAATGATCATCCGTGCGGTAGCGCAAGCTTTGAACAATCAGCGCCTTGTCCGACGAGAGCCACCTTGTAGCTCCTGAGACGTGGGTTCCCGGAAGTTCTGGGACGAACACCAATGCGACGCCCGCCTCACGACACAGCTCTTTCATGCGAGGTTCAAACTCACTGGGGTCAAGGTATGTGAGCTGGCGAATCCTGTAAAGGGAGCGGCGGAAGTTCGTCTTGTTGAAGGGCCGAGTTTCAATGTCTTCCGCTTTGAGTTCGCCAATACGCAGCCACGCTGCGATGGCCTTGAACGATGTTGTGAATGCTAGTGACTTACGGTATGTCACCGCTAGTTTCTTGTACTGAGCTTCCCACGCTGCAGGACTCGAAACGCCGAAAAAATCAAGCAGAGAACGGACCCTTTCTTCCTTGCTGCCTGTCGATAGTAGCCAACCACGCTCGGCCAAGCTACGAATGGGGAACTCCTTTGCCCAGTCGTAGAAGGAAGCGAATCTTTCCTGCTCGGCCTTCCTTGCCATGTGAAGGCGGTGAGTGGATTCGAGATTCATCCAGAGGCTTGCGCGGATCCCCAGAGCTCGTTCAAAGAGCAAGGCTGTCTCCGATGTAACGGATGCCTTGCCATTGATAATCTGGCTGACATGCTTCTCGGAAATTCCGCAGCGGGAAGCCAGTTCCGACTGCGATATGGAACGTGCTCTCAATGTTTCTCCCAGGATCTCACCTGGATGAACCGAGTAGTCGGGATTGAATGTGTATTGTTTAGCGGTATTCATCAGTGATAGTCCTTTACTTCGAGGATCCGAATTGCTGTGACAGACCTTGTGTCTATTGAGCCATCTTCGAGTAGTGGGATCGGATTGTTGGCTGGCTCCATGATGATCCGATACGGTTGTTTTGCGTCTACAGCATACTGTCCCTTCCTGTTCCCCGACAGAGCATGACATCGATCTGGTGGCTTTTGTGGAACATCAGCCAGACACTCAGCAGCGTGCAGAACCATCATGCGCCGCATGATTACCCTGGCGTTTTCCTTGCCGTACTCGCGTACTAACTCTGCTTCCGAGTTCATCCTCTTCTGCATCTTTCGTGTTTTGAAGAGAATCTCCATGCATTCTCCTCTACGTCAACCCATGCTATATCTTACCATATTGGTAAAGAAAAATGCAAGTGCAAGAGAGAATAGCCAGCTCTTGGCTTTCAGGGTTCAGCTCAAAGCAGAGCACGAAGTTCTTCTTCAAGAAGAGACTGTCAGCTTCTCCAAGTTGTCCAGCGTGGATTTTGCAGAGGGTTTTCCCGTGATGATCCATTATTGCTCTCTGTCCCTGCTATCGTTCCCATCACTGAGCGGATTCCTATCCTGGTTGGCATTCCTATCCTTGCTTACGTCATCCAGCTTTTTGCATCCAGTTCTGTGACTCGCGCTCAATGGACTTCTTGAGGTCCTCGATGTTCTTCGCGATCTTCTTGTCCCAATTTCTGTCTGAATCGTCAGTCGCTTCGAAGGAGAGGATTTCCAGAGGGCAGCCGCTCTCATGTATGCGATAGCCGGGCAGCAATCTGCGCTTGCTTCGATACTGTATCTGAATTGTCAGCGTGTTGCTGTTCAGCCCCTTGTATATACCCCAGTACTGCCCCCACGTAATCATCCTCTTGCCGCTTGGAGGAAGAAATGGGATTCCATGCACAAGGGGGCCTTCGTTCATTTCCTCGGGAACTGCTGCGCCTTCCGCGCTGATTCCAAACGCCCGAATTGGGAGCTTTCCGCTCCACGAGAACTTGACATCATAGGCACTTGCGTTGCCCTTGTTCTCAATGATCAGGTTAATGATGCTTGGTCGCCCTTCATCACCTTCCGCGTATACGATGACATCTGGATCAGATCGTGAACGGTACAGCAGATAGCTGAGCGTAACCGCAGATGCAGCGACTAGCGTGGCAGCAATACTTGTCCAAAACGATCCAATGCTACTCCAATGCATGGTGATCTGGCTCGGTGGCTGAATCATCCTATCGCTCCTCTCTCAAAGTATGTGGCCAAGCTAACAAACGTTCTTACGAAACCGGGGAAGGATGCAAGGCAAGCAAGAGCTGTGAGTTTGTCCGTCTCTATGGTTGTGAAATGGCCTGCCTCATTGCGGCTTCTTCGGATCAGCTCAAAGGCTCCATGAAGATCACCTTCTAGTCTGTCCTGGAGTTCGTCCGGGATTTTTGCCTGCTGAATTCGTTTCCAGAGGCTATCGAATCGGTTTCTCAGATTACGGTCGTTGAGCTTCGAGAGGGCTTTCTGTCTCTTCTCTGCGGGCAGCGTCAATATGTACGCGCCCTTCAAGATCTCCAGGCTACGCTCGGCAGCTACCCCAAGCATGACTACAGCAGCACGAAGGTTGTTCCGGTGAAAGCATTCAAGCGCTTCGCTCGCGTACTGAACGATCAGTTCGTCAGGGCCATTAGACATAGCATCTTTCAGATTTACCAAATAGCCTTCCATGTCATGCGGAAGAATCGACTCTTGCGTGATGCACTTGCGGCCATACTCGGTAAGCCGCACACCGGAGAGCAAAGCGTCAACGCCCTTTCCTGTGGGTAAGATGACTTCTTGCAACGTCAGTTCCCACATGACCTTCTGAAAGGTTGCTTCTTCCTTGTAGTTTAGGCGATGGGGAGGAGGCTTACGCGTTGCGACATACGTTCTGATATCCCCGTAGCCTTTCCCAAGGCTCTGCTTGTACGCCGCAAACACATGTTTCCTGATCTCGCGCTCAGTCAGGTCCGTCATTCTTATCTCCTTCTTGGGCACCCGGTGTCATGGTGAGATCGTCGGATATGGCTTGGAGTTCTTCTAGGGCGGCTTGTAGGTCTTCGATGATTTCGGCGGCGATGACATCGGGGTCGGGGAGGTTGGCGGAGTCTTCTAGGCTTTCGTCGCGTAGCCAGAAGATGTCGAGGCTGGCTTTGTCGCGGGCGATGATCTCTTCGTAGGTGTAGGCACGCCAGCGGCCATCTGGGTTTTCTTCCGACCATGTTGGCTTGCGGTCATGGCGGCTTCCCGGATTGTAGCAGGCGACGAATTCATCGAGGTCGGCACGGGTCATCCTGTTCTGCTTGAGGGTGAAGTGTTTGTTCGTGCGTAAATCGTAGAACCAAACAGTCTTCGTCCACGGGGTCTCGCTAGCTGGTTTGCGATCGAAGAAGATCACGTTTGCCTTCACTCCCTGAGCATAGAAGATTCCGGTCGGCAAGCGCAGGATGGTGTGCAGGTCGCATTCGTGCATCAGCTTGCGACGCACAGTCTCACCCGCTCCGCCCTCGAACAGAACGTTGTCGGGCACAACGACGGCTGCTCGCCCGTTGATCGCAAGCAGGCTCTTGATGTGCTGCACGAAGTTTAGCTGCTTGTTGGTAGTTGTTGTCCAGAAATCAGGGCGGCTATAGCTGATGGTGCGTTTGTCGGTCTCACCGGCCTCGTTGACCACGGTGATGCTCGACTTCTTCCCAAACGGTGGATTGGTGACCACCACCGGATAGTGCGTGCTCGGCTCATTACGCAGGCTATCATCGGTACGGATGGGCG
>JALTFO010000277.1 GCA_027007005.1 Candidatus Bipolaricaulota bacterium
ATCTGGTTGGGTGATGACAAGCGCGATGTCGTGCTCTCTAGCGAGGGCTTTCAGCGCTGGGCAAGCGAAGGCCGACGTACCAAGGAAAACGATCCTCACTCGTCCTTCTCCCTCTGCTTGCGGTGGTACTCGGAAATGATGCTCCGCTTCTTGGCCGGACCGAGATGGTCGATGAACAGGATGCCGTTTAGGTGATCGATCTCGTGCTGCATCGCCCGCGCCATCAAACCCTCCCCCTCGATGTCGACTTCCTTCTCGTCGAGGGTGGTTCCTCGTACGTGTGCGCGCAGTTTGCGCGTAACTTCTGCATCTACTCCGGGGACGCTCAGGCACCCTTCGATTGCCTCTTCCGATTCGGAGGATGTCTCGATGATCTCAGGATTTACGAGGATGTGAAACTGACCATCGAGGTCGAGGACGATGATCCGCTTTGAGACGCCGATCTGCGGCGCGGCGAGTCCGACACCGTTAGCGCGAATCATGGCTTCCACCATTTTTTCAGCTATCTTCTTAGTTTCTCCATCGATTTTGCGCAGCGGATCGGCGACGCGTCGAAGGACGGAGTCCCCATAGGTTCTGATTTCTATTGCCATCTTCCTTGCCTCCGGGCGTCTGTGATTATATAGTAACCCTCGATATGCCACAACAAGACGAGGATTCCACCGATCTAATCAAGAAGGTCCTGCGATTGGAGAAGTCACGCGGCTACAGAGACGATGCCGTCACACGCGGGATGGAGGAGTTTATCAAGTTGAATCTCCCGGCTGCCCTTCCCGTGGTCTCTGGCTACAAGGGCGCTGACCACTTCGAACGACAGCGGGTCATCGAAAGGCTGGAAGATTCTCTCGATGGAGGAGAGCAGGAGATCGCTAGAGTGACCGATCCGGCGAGCCTCGCTCTTCCCGTCGGCAGAGCAAGCGGTGTGGGACAGAAGCGCGCGAAGCTACTTAAGAAATTGGAGATAAGGACGATCGAGGATCTTCTAACTTACCTTCCGCGTCGCTTGGAGGATCGGTCGCGCTTCGTGCAGATCGGGGATCTTCACCGCGGAGAGACCGTTGCGGTGCGGGGAAATGTTGTCGGTGTTGATCAATCGCGTATTAGTGGGCGGACCACGATCGTGCGCGCCACCCTGGGAGATGGGACGGGGTTCCTCTACGCTACTTGGTTTAACCAGCCATGGGTGGCAAACCAGATCCGGCGCGGCGAGCAGATTGACGTGTACGGAAAGATCGAGCAGCACTACGGAAAGCTCCAGATCACATCGCCAGTGTGGGAGCCAGCGGGGGAGGGGCTCGAGATTGGGCGGATTGTCCCGATTTATCCAGCGACGGAGGGGCTGAGCGATCGCTACCTGAGAACGCTGATCGCTAAGAATCTTGAAGTATACGGTAGTGCATTCCAGGACGTGATCCCTGAAAAGATCCGCAGGCGACACGATCTGTTGACCAGATCAGAGGCGATTCACGCTCTTCACTTCCCGACTGACGGTAATTTGTTTGAGAAGGCTCGCCGTACCCTGGCCTTCGAGGAACTCCTTCTGCTGCAGATCGGCATGGGTGGGCAGACGCGGGCGCTCCCCGGACGATCGCACGCGGGCGATGGGGCTCTTGTCGATACGTTTATAGCCCGCCTTCCGTTTCGTCTCACGAGCGCTCAGCAGGGAGCGATGCGCGAGATCATGGCCGATCTTGGCTCCAATCGAAGGATGATGCGCCTGTTGCAGGGGGACGTGGGTTCGGGGAAGACGATCGTCGCGCTGATTGCCGCTCTCGCCGTGATCGATTCTGGATACCAGGTGGCGATCATGGCCCCGACAGAGATCCTCGCCCAGCAGCATGCCCTCAAGGTTGCGAAACTCCTCTCTGGGCTGCCCGTGAGTGTCGCTATCCTCACTAGCGCGACCAAGGATAAGGACGAGCTGAAGCGGAAAGTGGCTGATGGTGAGGTCAATCTTCTCATTGGGACGCATGCCCTCATCGAGGAGGACGTGACATTCCGTTCATTGGGGCTGGTGGTGATCGATGAGCAGCACCGCTTCGGCGTTGTGCAGCGCGCGCTGATCGAGGAGAAGGGGGAGGATGTTGATCTTCTCGTTATGAGCGCTACGCCGATCCCGCGCACGATTGCCCTCACCCTGTACGGGGAGTTCGATGTCTCATTGATCGAAGAGATGCCACTCGGCAAGAAAGAGATCCGCACGATCTGCGTTGCAGAAAACCGGCGCGATGAAGTATACGCTGAGGTGGGCAAGCTCCTTGAAGCGGGCGGAAAAGGGTACGTCGTCCTCCCGCTCGTCGAGGAATCGGAGAAGCTCGACCTGAAGGCGGCGACGCAGGTGTACGCTGAGCTCTCGGCGGTCTTTTCGCGCTTTGGTGTCGGACTGATCCACGGCCGCCTATCTGCAGCGGAGAAGCAGGAGGCGATGGAGGCCTTTCAATCAGGGCAAGTGCATCTCCTTGTAGCGACAACCGTGATCGAAGTAGGGATCGACGTCCTCGATGCGACGTTCATGGTAATCGAGCACGCTGAGCGCTTCGGCCTTTCCCAGCTTCATCAACTCCGCGGTCGGATAGGCCGTTCAGGACAGAAGGCGACCTGCTACGCCATCGCGACGGCAAAGACCGAGGATGCGCAGCAGCGCCTCGCCGCGTTCTCCGAGCACCTCGATGGCTTCGCCATCGCTGAACAGGACCTGATGATCCGCGGGCCGGGGGACCTCCTTGGAACCAAGCAGCACGGATTCTTGAGCGTGCTGCGGGCGGTGAACCTCCTGCGCGACGTTGACATCATGAAACAGGCACAGGAGGAGGCGCGTGAGCTGATCGATAAAGGTGTGCCGAGCGACCTTCTCACCGAGGCAGAGCGCCGCTTCGGCGACGTCCTCAAGTGGCTGCAGGTCTAGAACAGGTGTCCTACACTCCCCAATCAACCTGTCAAAAGACACCGAGAATTCTTGCGTGCGCTGCAACTGCGCGTTAAGAGAGACAGGGACAGGTTGCCAGAAGCTACCTTCATGGGAAAGTGGGGTTACAGCAAGGTCCCGCCATTGATGCTGGGCCGCCGTAGGAGTGTATCCACCTCTAAATGGATTCCTTTTCACTCTTGAACAAGGGAGCACTAGATAGACCACTGTGTGTGGTATGCACAGAGCATGCAGCTGGGACAATGTTCTCTGTATCTCGTGCTTGTACGGGAATGTGAAGCGTTATAAACTACTAACTACAATGCGGAAACAACTCCGGCAGGCATCTTGGTCAATAGCAAGGAAGAGCAACGAAATACGTTTTAGGCGTACCGATCGAGGAACCCTATGAATGTATTTGAAACTCGCGACACTTTGGTCTCTGACTACGCCTCCTTCGTCACGAGCTACATCAATATCCGCGATGCACAGATCGGACAAGATCTATCTCCCAGGATGGCGCAATGACCACGCCATATCATAGTCAATACTGGGCGCAGCTTCTTACCTTGAAACGTCCGGCGGATTCCGTTGAGAACCTGTCGCGGTCGATCGCTAATGCCCGTGTGGATCTTAACCCTCATCAGGTAGACGCGGCACTTTTCGCGCTCCGTTCGCCTCTGTCGAACGGCTCGATCCTTGCCGACGAGGTCGGTCTGGGAAAGACGATTGAGGCCGGGTTGGCCATTGCCCAACGTTGGGCGGAACGGAAACGGCGGATTCTCCTCATTGTGCCGGCAAGCCTGCGCAAGCAATGGCAGATGGAGATGGAAGGGAAATTCTACCTACCCACTACGATCCTCGATTCCAAGGCGTTCAATCGAGCGCGCCAGGATGGCCGTATAAACCCATTCGAGGCACCAGGACGCCTTGTGATCTGTTCGTATCACTTCGCTTCGGCTAAGGCATGGGAGATCAGCCGGGTCCCATGGGATCTTGTAGTGATCGATGAAGCGCATCGACTCCGCAACGTGTACAAGAAGTCGAGCAAACTGGCACGCAGGATCGCAGACGCCCTCGGTCAGACGCCAAAGCTTCTGCTCACCGCGACACCACTTCAGAATTCTCTGATGGAGCTCTACGGCCTTGTCAGTGTGATCGACGAGCATGTGTTCGGCGACCCGGACACGTTTCGGGACCAATTCGTCCGTGCAGGAAGCGAAGACGGCCGTAACGAGGCGCTCCGCACCCGCCTCGAACCTATCTGTGCACGAACGCTTCGCAAGCAGGTTGTCGAGTACATTCCGTTTACAAAGCGCGTTGCCATCACACAGGAGTTTGAGCCAACCGATGAAGAACAGCGACTGTACGATATAATCTCCTCCTACCTTCAACGCGATAGCCTTTTTGCGCTACCTGCCAGCCAGCGCACGCTGATCACGTTGGTCCTACGCAAGCTCCTTGCATCCTCCACGTTTGCCATCGCTGGCACGCTGCGACGGCTTGCCGCTCGTTTGGAGCACCTTTCGGGTGACATAACCGCTCTGCTCGACGAGAACGATCTAGAAGATCTGGAGATTCTCCAAGAGGAGCTATCAGACGAAGATTCGCAGTCCAGCGAGGCTGTGAGCCCCACGGCTGTGGAAACTCCACGGATTGACCTCCTCAAACGCGAGTTGGATGAGCTTCGCTCGTACGCCGAACTGGCCACATCGATCACACTGAATGCTAAGGGAGAAACGTTGATCCCAGCTCTGGTGACTGCGCTTGAGCGTGCCGTTTCACTGGGTGCCGAGCGCAAGGCGATCATTTTCACCGAGTCGCGCCGGACACAGGAGTACCTGTTTGACCTCCTCAGCCAAAACGGTTATGAGGGGCAGATTGTGATGATCAACGGATCCAACAACGATCCAATGTCCAAGCGTATCTACAAGGATTGGCAGAAGCAACACGAAGGACAGGACATTGTTACAGGCTCGCGCGCCGTCGATATGAAGACGGCAATCATGGAGTACTTCCGCGATCAAGCAACTATCCTGATCGGCACGGAAGCCGCTGCTGAGGGCGTCAACCTGCAATTCTGTTCCCTGGTGGTAAATTACGACCTGCCGTGGAACCCGCAAAGGATCGAGCAACGCATTGGTCGCTGTCACCGCTATGGCCAGAAACACGACGTGGTGGTGCTCAACTTTCTCAATCGCCGCAACGCCGCCGATCAGCGTGTGTATCAGCTTCTAAGCGAGAAGTTCCGCCTGTTTGATGGCGTGTTTGGCGCAAGCGATGAAGTACTCGGCGCGCTGGAATCCGGGGTGGACATCGAGCGGCGCATCGCTCAGGTGTATCAGGAATGCCGCACGGAGGAAGAGATCGCGGCTGCGTTCGACAAGTTGCAGGAGGAGCTGGATGCTGAAATCCAATCGCGCATGGCTGAGGCCAGGCGCAATCTGCTTGAACACTTCGACGAGGACGTGCGCACCAGGCTGCGTGTCTATCAGGACAAAACTCTGGAGAGCCTATCCGAACGCGAACGTTGGCTTCTGGAGCTGACGCGCAC
>JALTFO010000278.1 GCA_027007005.1 Candidatus Bipolaricaulota bacterium
TCATTCTCACATCTCCGCTCCCAAGAACAGAATGCACCCTCCTTAAGGATACCTCAGTTCACCGAAGAAGTGAAGTCCTCTGCGACGTGGAGACGAAGGGTGTTGTCTTTGAGAGTCATCGAGCAGCCTTCCAGATTTCTTGGTTGACTCCTGAGAATGCTGATTCGATGCGACTCTTCTTAGATTTGGAAGACGCAATCCAAGTTTGCCTAGAAGTCCGTGTGGAAAGTGATAGCACGTGCATTCAAATCCTCAAGCTCTTCTGAGAGGTAGTCTCCACCCTAGTCACCAGTGCATGGCTGATTGCTTGAGCCTGCCATGCAGTACAAACAAGATAGTACAGTACAATCACTAATCTCTTAAGTAAATAATGCTGACAGCATTACATTCAAATTAGTGTATATTGTCCGTTCTTACATGTGTGAGCACCTGACCTGAACCAGCAGTGTCTACGGCGTACACACGATACACATGTCTGAAGTGTACCTGCAAGCCTGGTTTCAACGAGTCTACAGATGTTTGCTAGGTTCTCGGACTTCTTTCCCAACAACAGTATCAAACACCTTGGAGGTGCAATATGAAGGTTCTGGGAACAATCGTCTTGTTGGCAGTGGTGGCGGCAGGTGGCTTCTTTGGCTACCAGTATTGGGAAGAGTCTCAATCCACTCAAGCACAAAGAGTCGCAGAAGAGGTCATCGATATCGGAACTGATACCGTCATCGATGGCGTCAAAACGACCGGTGAAGTTCTTGACAGTACTGTCGGAGAGGCAGTGCGCGACGCCGGTGATCTAGTCAAGCAGGGGCCCCAAGCCATCAAGAAAGAAGTCACCGAAGCTGCTTCAGAGGCCGTCAATAGCTTCGTGAATTGGATGAACAAGTAGATGTGGCTTTGCGGCGCTCGTAGGGATTCTTGAGGAATTGAACCTCTGCGAGCGCGCTCCCTGTTGTTAAACTCAGGTTCCTGACGGTTCGGGGCCTGAAACTGGGGCGGAATCTGTGAAGATGAGGAAAGGGTGACCTACTTAGGCCTTCGCTGGGGCTTTTTGCGCTCGACATGCCAACGATTGGCAAGAGTTCTTGGTGGTCTCTTGGTACAAGACGCTAAAGAAGAGATTGTGGAAATCCCTCTATTGCACTTTCCCCTAATTTCTTTCAGATCAACCGGTCACCTGTAGATAGTGATACAGAACTTCACAGTTTGGAGAGATTGTCGAACATGGTTGTCCTTTCTGGCTGATTGCATGTCATGGTGTCTCCAATGGCCCATGTACTCTCACTTGCCTACAGGGACTTGATGAATCCAGTAAGGTCCGGTCGATCTTGCGTCAAGATGCTATACATCCACCGTTTCTGGCGACGTATAAGGGTGAGAGAACGGGAGCGAGGGCGGATTCGAAATGGATGAAATGAGGAGTGCGGAATGGAAAGGTTTGAGGGGCCGTTTTTTGAGCAACTGTTGGCGCAATCGATCGCCGCTGATCTGTCCGGACTATCCAGGGATGATCCCATATCG
>JALTFO010000279.1 GCA_027007005.1 Candidatus Bipolaricaulota bacterium
TACTGTCCGTACTCCAAGTTTCCCGTTGGGGCGGCCCTCCTCTGTTCAGACGGTACTGTTTTCACAGGCGTAAACGTGGAGAACGCCTCTTACGGGCTCACGATATGCGCCGAGCGGGTAGCGATCTTCAAGGCCGTCTCCGAGGGGCACCGCGACTTCGTCAAGCTTGCCGTGACGTGCGAGGGGGACCACTGTCAGCCCTGCGGGGCCTGTCGGCAGGTGATCCACGAACACGCGCCGAAGATCGAGATTTTAATGGGAAACCCGCAAGGGACCTTCGTGCGCACGACCATCAGCGACCTGCTGCCCGAGGCGTTCTCATTTTGAGATGGATTTCTGTCTTCTGCGGTGTAGAAACAGGTCTTCGGGATCCACGCGGGTTATTCCCTCGATCAGGTCAAAATGAGAATCTGTTGACATGATCCGCGCTAAGCCCCTGTTCATCATCACCGCTGCGTGAAGAACATCCCGAGCGGTGATCCCTTTCGGGCCGTATTCTTGGAAAAGATCAACCGCGCGGCGAACGTCCTCCAAGTCAACGGGGTAGATCTCGGGGACAAGCTGCATCAGGCTGTTGGCCATTGCTACACCGATCTTCCAGTGCTTGATGGCTCCGTAGCGATAGAGAATCTCTTGAATGGCCTCGGTGTCTGTGGCCACCGCGAGATTTCCATCGGCCACTTGGGTCATGATCCAAGCGCAGGATTCCTTGTAACGATGATCCTTGCCGCCGGCATACATGGGGATGTTTACATCGAGGAACAGCTTATCCACCGGTGACCCCCCTCTCGATCTCACCCTCCATCTCCTCCCAGTCGCTCACTGGGGCATTGAGCGAGAGCAGATCATTCAATGCGTTCTGGCGAGTCGTGCGTAATTCCTTTTCGAGACACTCCACCTCGACCGCCTCTCGTACTAGGGCACTCACTGTCTTCTTCTCTTTCTTGGACACCCGCAAGAGAAGCTCGTATTGGTCATCAGTAAGGACCGTTTGAACCCTCTTAGTGAGTGCAGGGGATGCCTTCTGCTTTGCCTTGGAGCGGACAGCCATATTCATCACCCCTAAATAGTATCATGTTCTTCATCACTAATAGATACTACTTGCATAGTGATGATGTTTCAAGCCTTGCTCGTGCCCACATAACGAGGAGAAGACACTCGAAGGATTTTGCGGCAACTAGCACGCCTTGTTGAACAGAACCTATCACGAAGAGCGCGAAGAGAGGAATTCGATAAGCTATCGAAGCCGGTAATATCCTTTGCTCTTGAAGTTTGCCGGAAACTGTATCTGTCTCATCCGGGTCTACGCATGAGCAGTGCTTTTAACCCATCTTCTACAGTTGTGAATTTGAAGTTAGCTTCCAAAGAGCATTACGTGGCGGGAGAGAGAGCCTTGGCAGCAGGATCTTCTTCTCTTAGGTCTTGTACCGGCGGGGGGATCGTCACCCCTACTCCCTGCAGCACCTTGCCGCACACTCCCTTGAGCGGTGTGCGCAGTAGATAGCGCTTCC
>JALTFO010000280.1 GCA_027007005.1 Candidatus Bipolaricaulota bacterium
AGGAGTGTTAGCTATTGGTGCCGAGTTAGGCGAGAAACTGGTGGATGATTTGGACCTCGCTTCTCTAGGCAAGGCAAGCTCGTCTAATCAGAAACCTGCTTTGTTGTCTGAACTGTCTTCGTATGGGCCCACCGGGGTGGACGACGCAGTACGGGCATCCTGGAAAGCTCGCGCGATCGCTCGTTCGGCTGACTTGAATTTGAAAGTGATTACTGGCAGTGGCCTGAAGGGGAGAATTGTCGCTGAGGATGTCATCAAGTTAAGGGAACGTCTCCAACAAAAGCGGGAAACCCAAGCAGTCATTTCTCCTACGTCGGCGGAGAGAGCCAGAGCTATGCCCGTGGCTGTCAAACTTTCCGATTCTTTGGGTTTGGACCTGTCACAGGTGAGAGGAAGCGGTCCAAATGGCCGAATCACGCAGGACGACGTAATTCAGGCGGCAGCAGCCATTATTCGAGGAGAAACGGAAACGCGTTCGCGTTTGGCAACTGAGCCGGTTCAGGTAACAACAACTATTCCCTTTGCTGGGGTTCGTAAAATTGTATCCGAGCGGATGGAGATCAGTGCGCGTACTACGGCACGAGTGACTCTCTTCCGTGAGGCAAATGCCGCTGCGCTAATAGAGCTTCGCGAAAAATTCAAGGCTCATGGACTGAACGTTTCCTACAACGATATTTTCATCCGCCTTTGTGCTCTTTCCCTGCGCGAGTATCCAAATGCCAACGCAAGGATGGGTGAGGGACAGATCGAGATATTGGACCAAGTCAACATTGGATTATCCGTGGATACCGATCGAGGGCTATTAGTACCCGTGGTCCACAATGCTGATCAATTGACTATTCCTCAAATCGCTGCAGAAACTCAACGACTAGTTGTTGCAGCCCGCAACCAACGGATTCTACCCGATGATATGGGCGGTGGCACTTTTACGATTACGAATCTAGGCATGTTGGGAGTTGAAAGTTTCACACCTGTAATAAACTTACCCGAATGTTGTATTCTTGGAGTGGGAAAGATCGTGCGCAAGCCGGTAGTGGTCGATAGTAAGGATATGGTTATGGTACGCCCAATGATGGCCTTAAGTCTTGTTTTCGATCACCGTGTGATAGATGGCGCTCCTGCAGCGCGGTTTTTTGATCGAATCGTCCAACTAACCGAGGACCCAGTTCTGCTCTTATCTATGTAATGAGACAGGGGAATATCTTGGAGATGCGTACGACCATATTCTCGAGGGTACTGGTTAACTGTGAACGTGCTAAATTTTGGAGGGAGATATGGACAGGAAAAATCAGGAAGAACTGCCTAGTGATCTGACAAAAGAGCAGTTACTGGCCATGTATCGCAAGATGCAATTGATTCGTGGCTTTGAAGAGACGGCGAAAAAGTACTTTGAGGCGGGCGAGATCGGTGGTTTCTTACACCTTTCGGTGGGACAAGAAGCTGTACCAGTGGGCACCTGTTCTGCGTTGCGCAAGGATGATTACATTACTAGCACTCACCGAGGCCATGGT